>JAXGSX010000068.1:0-14073 GCA_040775225.1 Kiritimatiellia bacterium
CCACTTTGAAGGAACGGGCGCAGATGGTGCTGGCCACCCTGGGGCGCACGCCGGCGGAAATCAACCGGGCGTTCCGGCGGCTGGCAAAACTTCACCACCCCGATGTCCGGGGGGGCGACGCCGTTAAATTCAAGCTCATCAACGAGGCCTGCGAGTTGCTGCTGGAAGGGCGGATATCCAAAAACCCACTGTTGGCCGACGCGGATTTGATCCTGCGCCTGACCGGCCGCCGCGCCGCGCCGTTGCTGGATTACCAGCAGATATGGGAAGCCTATCAACGCTGGCATGAAGAAAGATTCCATGCCGGCGACTGGTTTTACCCCTGTGAAACGGATGCCTGCCGGCGCGCGCGGAGAACTCCCGCCAGGCCAAAAAGGAACCACGCGGTGTGACAGCCGGCCGGGTTGTGCCGGCGCCGTCAATCCGCCATGGCGGATTTGGAGGAACAGCTTGAAACCAGCGACATGATGCTGGCTTTTCAGCGGAGATCGTGGTATACATGCAATTGGAGGACGGTGTTAACAGGATTGGCTGGCGGCTGACCAGCCGGGAAGGACGAACATGAGCATCAGACCGGAAGTATGGCCTTTTTTGGTAGCCGTTTCGCTGTTCTTCGGAGCGCTGGGGTTGATCCTGGCGCGTCCCGCCCGCCGCCGCGCGAAGGTGTGGATGATCGTCGGCATCCTGGAATTCATCAGCCTGGCGTATTTATTGTATTTCTTCCGCGATCCGGAACGCGTGCCGCCGGGCCGGGATGATATTGCGGTCGCCGGCGCCGACGGCGCCATTGCCGCCATCACCAATATCTACGAGGGGAACCACCTCAAAACCAATTGCGTACGGATCAGCATTTTCCTCAGCTTGTTTGACGTGCATGTCAACCGCGCCCCGATAGCCGGCCAGTCCAGTTTCCTCGGGTATTTCCCCGGCCGGCATCTGTTCACGTTCCAGGAGAAATCCTCGGATGTCAACCAGCATAATAAAATCCTGATCGAAGGGCGGCATACCCGCTGCCTGATTACCCAGATCGTCGGGCCGGTCTGCCGGCGGGTGGTTTATTGGCCCGACCATGATCGAGCCGTGCTCCTGCGGCAGGGCGACCGTTTCGGCATGATGAAATTCGGCTCGCGCCTGGACATGTATTTTCCGCAGGATGACGTGGAGGTGGCGGTGTCGCTCGGCGACAAGGTCCGCGCCGGCGAGACCCTGGTGGCGCGCATTACCGCCGCGGCGGGCAATCCCTGAAAGTCCGACAGATAAGCATTTATGATCAAAATCACGGTCATTGCCGAAAATACCGCGGCGCGGGCGAATGTGCTGGGCGAACACGGATTGTCGTTCTGGATTGAGACCCCGGCCGGCCGGGTGTTGTTTGATGCCGGGGCGGCGTTTTCGTTCCGCCACAATGTCGGCGCGTTGGGCATTCCGCTGGAACGGGCGGATGCCATAGCGCTGAGCCACGGCCATTCGGACCATACCGGCGGCCTGGCCTGGGCGTTGGCCGCCGCGCCTGCGGCGCGCATATTCCTGCATCCCGCCGCGCTGCACCCGCGGTTCAGCCGCCATGACGGCCGGCCGCGTGCCATCGGCATGCCGGAAGATGCCCGCGCTGCTTTGCAGAGCAGCTCCGGCCGCATGGAACAAACCGTGCAACCCGCGGAAATCCTGTCCGGCATGCATCTGACCGGATTCGTTCCGCGGAAAAGCGCGTTGGAAGATACCGGCGGGCCTTTTTTCATGGATGCCGCCGGCGGGAAGGCTGACCTGATTGAGGACGATCAGTCTTTGTGGATGGAAACGCCGGAAGGACTGGTTGTCGTGTTGGGCTGCGCCCACGCCGGCTTGATGAACACGATTGAGTATATCAGGAGCCTGTCCGGGAAACGTCCGCTCCGGGCCTTGTTGGGCGGAATGCACCTGGGCGCAGCCTCGCCGGAGCGCCTGGCCTGGACTATTGAAGAATTGCGGAAACTGGAGCCGCGGCAGCTTCTGCCCATGCATTGCACGGGCATTCCGGCGGTGGCCGCTTTATGGAACGCTTTCCCGGGACGATGCGCCGCGGCGGGCGCCGGCGCGTCGTTTGAATTCTAAGCGATGGCGCCGTGGGCCGCCGGCGGAACTGACGTCCCCAGCAGAAATTGCCGGGGCCAACCTTGATTTTACGGACGCAGTAAAAAGCGGCGCCATCCGGCAAATACCGGCCGGCCCGGGGTTGATATAGTAGTACAGGAAAGGAAAAATGCATAAATCAGAATGCCAATCGGATTGTAATAATTGTCCCTCAGCGAAAACCGGCAAAGCACCTCCGTCTCCGCCATCCCGGGAGGAAACCCTGGACGAATTCCTGGAAAACGACATGTTGCGCGCCCGCCTGGGCCGGATTACCCATAAAATCATCGTCATGTCCGGCAAGGGCGGCGTCGGGAAAAGCACCGTCGCAGTCAACCTGGCCGTGTCCCTGGGGCTGGCCGGCCGCCGGGTCGGCATTCTGGATGTTGATATTCACGGCCCCAGCATTCCGCAGATGCTGCACCTCGACGGCGCCCGGGTGCAGTCGGACGGCGACGGCTTGCAGCCGGTGATGCATGCCGGGTTGAAAGTGATGTCCATCGGGTTCCTTTTGAACAACCGGGACGATGCGGTGATCTGGCGCGGTCCGTTGAAGATGAGCGTCATCAAGCAATTCCTCAAGGATGTGGTCTGGGGCGACCTGGATTATCTGATCATTGATTCGCCGCCGGGCACCGGCGACGAGCCGCTTTCCGTGGCGCAACTGGCGGCGCCGGTAACCGGCGCGGTGATTGTCACCACGCCCCAGAGCGTGGCGACGGCCGATGTGCGCAAATCCATCAATTTCTGCCGGCAATTGAAAATACCGGTGCTGGGAGTGGTGGAAAACATGAGCGGGTTCGTCTGCCCGAAATGCGGTGAAATTTCCTATATTTTCAACTCCGGCGGCGGCGAAAAAATGGCCGCTTCCATGCAGGCGCCCTTCCTGGGGCGCATTCCCATTGACGCCAACGTCGGGCTGGCATGCGATGCCGGCGCGCCGTTCGTGTATCATTACAGCCGCACGGAAACCGCCAGGAGTTTCGAGCGGATCATCGCGCCGATGCTGGAGTTGTCCGCGGATGCGGCCGGCCAGCAATCGTCCGCGCCATCCCCAAGCCAGGAGCAAAAACCATGAAAATCGCCATCCCCACGGCCGCCGGACAACTCTGCCTGCATTTCGGCCATTGCGAGCAATTCACGCTGTTCGAGGTTGATCCTCAAACCAGGAAAATTATCGGTCAGAAAGAGTTGACGCCTCCGCCGCACGAGCCGGGCGTGCTCCCAAAGTGGCTCCATGAGCAGGGCGCCGATCTGATCATTGCCGGCGGCATGGGCCAGCGCGCCCAGCAGCTTTTTGCGGCCAACGGCATCCGGGTGATCGTCGGCGCGGACGCGGCCACACCGTCCGGCTTGGCGGAGGCTTACCTGGCCGGCACCCTGGCCACTGGCGCTAACGTTTGCGATCATTGAGCCAGTGTGAAAACGCCGAGGGCGAGGCGAAGCCTAATTGATCGGATATTTCCTTCAGACTGAGGCCGCTGGCGCGCAACGCATTCGCTTTGCGCCGCCGGCATTGGTTGACGTAGGTGTGCACGGTCTGATGGGTTTCCTGCTTGAACAGGCGCAGGAAATGGAATTTGCTGTAGCCGGCCAGATGCGCCAGGTGGTCCAGGTTGGCGTTGCATCCGCCGGTATCCAGAATATGCCGCCGGATGGCGGCGATTTTACGGGCGAGCAACGTTTGGCGGTCCGGTAATTTTTCCGCGCGCTGAGAGTTGTCGGCAATCAGGCCCGCCAGCAGGGCGGCCACCAGCGCCGTGAGTCGCAGGCGTAATTCCACCGCCGGCATATGTTCGGCTGGCAGCGGCAAGGGGCAGGACAATCCGCACTGTTCCAAGGTGATCATGCTGTTCACGCGATCGCTGTAACTGACACGGTTATGGCGGCCGGTGAGCGCGCGCGCCAGGACCTCGCCGCGCATGACCCCGATCCAGAGATGTACAAAATCGCCATGGTCCGGCGGATAGCCGCAGGGGTGCGGTTGGTGCGGCAAGAATATGAAAATTGTTCCCGGACGGCATCCGAAGACTTGGCCGTCCAGGCCATACTCCCCGCGCCCGCGCAGCACCATCATGATGTCCAGGCAGGAATGTTCGTGCAGATGAGTGCGCAACCAGTTTTTCAGCTCCGGCGCCGTATTGGCGACGGGCAGCGCATCGCATCCATGATAAATCAAGCGCCATGTGGCCGGGGTGGTTAATACTCGGCGTATTGCCGGATCTCGCAGGATGGGACGCATGATTTATTCTTCCGGAAGTGAAATCCTTAAAATTTAATATCAGCACCATACTCCCACGATGATTTTGTGTCAATTTACGCTTTTCGCCGCCCCCATCGCTGCCAAATCAACCGCAATTTATTTCAACTAATAGCAATGATGAGTGCTTGCTGGAAAAACCATGGTTTGCCAGGATTATTCCCGGCTGATCGAAGCGGCCGACGCCAGTTGGCCGAAATCTCGTAAAATAGATGGAAGGATGGTTTTTATGCGGAAAAAAAGCATGGCCCCGCGGAGGCAATCGAAACGCGTTCAGTGCGAATTGGCGCTGGCCGGAGGCGCGCCGGCGGTGCGCGCCCCAGCCCCGGCCTGGCCGGTGGCGGGTGATTTGGAAGCGGCCTGGATGGAAGGCGTGGTGCGCAGCGGCAAGTGGAGTTGGATGGGGCCGCATGAGACGGCGTTTTGTCAGGAATACAAGGGATTCATCGGCAGCCGGCATTGTCTGTGCCTGGCCAATGGCACGGTGACCCTGCAATGCGCCTTGCAGGCGGTGGGAGTCCAGCCGGGTGACGAGGTGATTGTGCCGGGTTTGACCTGGGTGGCCACGGTGCAGGCGGCCTTGGATATCGGCGCGAATGTGGTGCTGGCGGATGTCAATCCGGAAACACTTTGCCTGGACCCGGCCGCATTTGAAAAAGCCGTCACTCCGCGCACCCGCGCGGTGATCCCGGTGCATTTGTATGGCTGCATGTGCGATATGGACGCCATCATGGCGATTGCGCGCCGGCATAACCTGAAGGTGGTGGAGGACGTGGCGCATCAGCATGGCAGCCGCTGGCGGAACCAGGGCGCCGGCGCCATCGGCGATGCCGGCAGTTTTTCGTTCCAGCAGAGCAAACCGTTGACTGGCGGCGAAGGCGGCGCGGTGACGACCAATGATGATGAAGTCTATCGTATTGTGCATTGCCTGAAACAGGTCGGGTGGGGGCCGGATAACAAGCCCGGGAATGAATATGGGCACAACTACCGGATTACCGAAATGCAGGCGGTTTTGCTGCGTGGTGGATTGCGACGTTTGCCGGAACAAACCTGGAAACGCGAGGAGAGCGCGGCGTATTTGTCGGAAAAACTGGCGGAAATGGGCGGGCCGTTGCAGGCGGTCCCGCGCGATCCGCGCGTCACCCGCCAGGCCTATTATGCCATGACTTTGAAATTCAATCCGCAACAGGCCGGCGGCCTTTCCAAGGCCGATTATATCAAGGTCCTGGCCGCCGAAGGCTGCGGCGTGGGGAATACCTACTCTGCGGTGTATGCCAATCCGCTGCTGAATCTCTATGCCGCCACCAGCCCCGTGCCGTATCGCGATCCGAAAATAACGCAGAATTATCGTGACTTGAAACTCCCCGGCGTGGAGCGCGCGGTGCATGCAACGGGGCTGGTGCTGATGCATAGGCATTTGCTGGGCGATCGGCCCTATCTCGATAATTTGCTCTTGGCCGTGCGCAAGGTGAATGATAAACTGCCGCAAGCCCGTAAAATCATCGCCAGGCAGCAAGCCGCCGCCGCCAAAGCCGGGAGGTAAGGGTTGCGGGGACGGCCTGGACGCAGCCGCACAAGACGCTGCAATAAATTTATGCATGCTGGATGACGCAAACCATGGAGAAATAAAATGCAGACCATAAAAGTTGGCTTCGGACGGAAGGATGTGACGCCGCAACTGGGCGTGCGTTTGGGCGGGTACGGCGTCAAGGATCGGCCGGCGGAGGAAATTGTGGACCGGTTGCATGCCACCGCCATGGTGTTGGAACAAAACGGGATGAAGGCGGCGGTGGTCAACCTGGACTGGATTTGCGTCGAGGAAAATGTGGTGGCGGCCATCCGCGGGGAAATCCAGCGGCGGACCGGCATTCCCGAACTGCAAATCACCGTGGCGGCCACGCACAGCCATTCCGTGCCCAATACCCTGAATTTCTGGGGGTGGGGCGAACCCGAACAAGCCTATATTGACGCGGTGCTGCCGGCAATCGCGGAGTCGGTTGAAATTGCCAATGCGGCCGTGCAGCCGGCGCAGGTTGGATTCGCCGCGACGGAAAGCCTTGCCGGCGTCAACCGCCGCGGAACCCAGGAAAATGGCAAGGTCAGCTTTGCCGCCGATCCTCGCGGATTTTTTGATCCGACGCTGACCGTGGCGCATTTCAAGAATGAAGCGGGGAAGGATATCGGCATCCTGGCGCATTACGGCGCGCATGGCACGGCCATGGGCTGCAACCGGATGGTATCCCGGGACTGGTGCGGCGTGATGAAGGACCGGATTGAATCCCAGTTTGGCGTGCCGGTGGCGTTTTTTAACGGCGCCATCGGCGATGTCGGCCCGCGCACCAATTACCGGATTGGCGACCGCCTGTCGGCCGGCCAGGGCGACGGCGTGCATGCCGTGCGCGAGGTCGGGTACCGCGCCGCCACGGATGCCATCCGGGCCCTGCTTTCCATCCGGGAATGGCGGCGCGACCTGGAACTGCGGGTGCTGAATGAGGAAATCTTTTTGCCTTATGCGCCGCTCAAGCCCCTGGCGGACGCCGAGCGCGACCTGGCGCAATGGGCGCCCAAAAAGGATGAGTGGGGCGCGCCCATGTGCGAATACCGCTACAACCAGGCGGTGATTGAAGCGCACGGCCGGCCTCTGCTCCAGGGCCGTAAGTTCATGCAGACCATAACCGCCGTCGGGCCGCTGGCCATGGTGCCGATGCCGGGCGAAATGTTTTCCGGTATCAGCCTGCGCATCCGCGACGGCAGTCCGTTCCAGCACACGTTGTGCTGCAGCGTCACCAACGGGTCGCTGTCATACCTGCCCGCGCGCGAAGCGCGGCACCGCGGCGGATACGAAACCTGGGTTGGCCGGGCCTGCGGCGCTTACCTGCTGGCGGAGACTATTGACGATGCGCTGGTGGCGGAAAACCTGAAATTGCTGCGCAAAATTTAAAGCCGCGGTGTGCCGTGCCGAAGTCCGGCTTTGTGCCTTTGCCCCTTTGCCCCTTTTCTGATTCACCACGAAGGACACGAAGAGCACGAAGGTGGAGCGGGAAAGAAAGAGTAAGATTATATAGGATCCCTGGAGGGCGAACCTGCGGTGAGCCTTCCGGTTCTTGCCTTGCCTCAGCCCGACTTTGATCCTCTGCTAAATTCCTTGCTTTTATACCGGCAAATGATAGTTTTAACAATTACTTTTGGATATTAAACAAGGAGCAGAATCAGCATGAAAATTTACATCATGACGGATTGCGAAGGCGTGGCGGGCGTATTGAATTCCAGGGATTGGGGACATTCAGATGGCAGGTATTACGATGTGGCCAAGGAGTTGCTGACACGGGAAGTCAATGCCGCGATTGCCGGATTCGCCGCCGCCGGCGCCGATGAGTTCCTGGTTTGTGACGGGCACGGCCCCGGCGCCATCAATCCCTTGCTCCTGGATGAACGCGCGGAATTATTGCGCGGCCTGGTGAACGGATATCCCTATGAGTTGGACAAGACTTTTGACGCCATCGCCTGGGTGGGGCAGCATGCCATGTCGCGCACGCCGGAGGCGCACCTGGCGCATACCGGCTCCATGCGGAAATTCGAATATATCGTCAATGGCATACCGGTGGGCGAGTTTGGGCAGTTTGCCATGTGCGCCAGCGAACTGGGCGTGCGCTCGATCTTCGGCTCCGGCGACCGGGCCTTCTGCGCGGAGGCGCAGGCGCTTGTGCCGGGTATCGAGACGGTGGAAGTCAAGCGCGGCACCAAGCTGGGCCGCGGCGATGAATGCGATGCCGAACAATATGCCGCCCGCAATGTAGGCGCGATTCACATGCATCCCATGCGCGCCCGCGAGAAAATCCGCATGGGCGCGGAACGCGCCCTGCGCCGGTTCCAGCAGGAAAAATTCGGCATCATCCCGTTGCAGGCGCCGTTTGAAATGATCAAGCGGTTCCGCGCCATGGGCGACCTGCCGCCGGCGGTGGTCAAGGGCAGCCATCCTTCCAGCGTGATCGCCCTGTTTCAGTCGGTGCCCGTGGATCCGTCGCCGGCCGCCAAAAAAACGCGAAAACGTCCGGCGCAGCGGGCTGCCGCACGGCGGAAACCCGCTGGGAACCGGGCTGGCAAACGCGCCAAATCCGGGAAATAAAATTCCGCTCATTGCGCCGGCCGCGCCGGAGTATGGAAGACGCGGATGGCGTCAATTGCCCATGGGTGACCGGCATGGGCGCGGCTGATGGCCAGGCGCAGCCGGGTGGCCGGCGCCGCCGGCCATTCCAGTGTTCGGGGCTCGATGCCGTAAACCGGATGACCCTGCCGGAAAACGAATTTATCCCAGCCGGGCGCGGAGTCGGACAGAACCTTTTCCCATTGGTTGCCGCGCCAGACGCTGACATCCAGGGCGGCCGGCGTAAATTGATTGCCGCTGGTTTGGATCAATTCCGCGCGGCAGACCCGCAACGCTTCCGGCCATGCCAGTTCCAGGTACATGCCCGGCGCCTGCGGTGTCCGCGACGTCCAGCCGCCGGCTTGATCCGCGCGCGCCAGCCGCGCAGCCTCCGCCGGATTATGGCTGGCAGCGGCGGTAAATCCGCCGGCGGGCAGCGGGACGGACGGCGGATCGCGCGGCAGTTCCCGGAAATTGCAATAGATTTTGAAATCGCCGCGCGTGGCGCTTTCGCAGCCGATGTGCATCAGCCGCAGATGCCGTTCGAAAACGTCAGGCTTGAGAAACCGGATGCGGTCGGTCAGGACATAGGCTACCCGCGCGGAGGCGTCCACGGCGTCTTTGTAGGGGATGGGCCAGCCGGGAAAGCGCTCGTTGCTGGGCTGGCCGCATATGATTGCCTCATCCGTCAAAAAATTGATGCGGTAGGCGGCGCCGTAGGAAGCCGTGCAGTGCCGGAAATTATTAAGGCGCAGGAATTCCAGCGCGGGCTGCAAATCCGGCAACCCGGCCGCGGCGGCAAAATTTTCCGCGCGCCACGCGCGCGACATCGCCGCGGTGGCGGCGATGTTGATCAGCGTGAATGCCGCCGCCAGGATGCCGCAAGCCTTGCGCAGCCGCCGCGGGCCGCCGGCCTGCCAGTGTTGCAGGATGAAGGGGAATGCCCAGACCAGCGGCAGCAGGTAACGGAAACTGTCGGCATCCGCGCGCCGGCTGAAAGCGAAAATGACCAGGGTCAATAGCGTTATCCCGTAAAACGGCGCGGCCGCCATCCCGGCAATGGGCGGGAACTGCGCTGCCGCTCCCGCTTCGGACATGCCAGAGTTCCGGGCGCGCCGCTGCCGGATCATCCGCGCCGTCAATATCGCCAGTCCGCCAATCATCATCAGCGCCCATACTGCCGTTGCAACCGTTTCCAGGATGGGCCAGGGATGCGCGGCCTCGTTGTCAGGGAACGGTACGGGCGCGATCCCCATGGCCGCGGGCAAAGTGTGGCGGAGGGTGGGCGACCATATTCTGCGCAGTGCTTCCGGGACGCCATACCGGGCTAAAACCGCGCCTTGTTGTGCATGGTGCAGCCAGAGCCCTGCGATCCAGGGCAACATGCCGGCCAGCAAACCCGCGGCGAAAAGCAGGATGGACCATGGCGCCATGCGCCTGCCGGCGGGCGCGGTCCTGTCGCCGCCGGATGGCGGCAACAGGCAGAAATACCCCGCCGCCAGCAGCGCCGGCAGCATCAAGGCGTGCGTGCTGAAACCAATGCCGGCCAGCAGCCCGGCGGCCGGCGCGCACCATTTCCAGCGTCCGGCATACAGCGCCGCCAGAATGCTGGCGCTGCCGCAAAACAGGAGCGTGGGGTAGCCCGGCATGGCGTAAACGGATTGGTGCAGCAGCAGGTAGGTGGAGGGAAACAGCAGCAGGAGGGCGGCGGGCCAGCAGCCGGGACCGGGATGCAGCCGTAGCAGGATGGCCAGCGAGCATCCCAGTCCGGCCAGCCCCAGCAAAAACGCCGGCAGACGCGCTCCCCAGGGCGTGCGCGGCAGGCAGTGGACCAGGGGCGCGTGCAGATAAGACTCGGCGGGGAACATGTAAGGCTGCCCCATGAAAAAAATCTGCATGTCGCCGGCGCGGATGCGTTTGGCTTGCAGCACCGTGAGACTCTCATCGGAAGATACCGGCAGATGCCGCGCGCCGGCGGCGAACCAGGCCGCGCGCCAGCCCAGGCCGGTCAGGATCAGGGCGGTGAAAAAAAATATGCGCAATCTGTGCATGAAAAGCGCCGGTGTTTACACATCCGAGCATTGGCTGATAGTTTACGGTTGCGCCATATGGAATTGCATTTTATAACACTAAAATGGTTTTGTCATTATCAAATTGCAGCCGACTTCGTTGACGATGAGGCGGGCATGCGTATGCCGGGCTGCAGCGGCGCCACTGCGTGGCGCAATCCGGATGAAATGAAGCGGGGCGGGTAATCCTGACGGCCCGCCCGGAAGCGCGTCCGGCCGGCGTTATTTTTCCAGCGCTTTGCGGATTTTTTTCAAAACATTTGCCGATGGCGGCCGGGGGTAATGCATGTCCAGCCGGCGCATGGCGGCGATGATGGCGCCGGAGATGATCAGGCGCGCGTTTTTCTTGTCGTCGGCCGGCACGATGTGCCAGGGAGCATGCGATTTGCCGGTGGCCTGGATGCACTTTTCGTATGCCTGCCGGTAAGCTTTCCAACGGGCGCGTTCGCGGATGTCCGCTTCGCAGATTTTCCAGTTTTTTGACGGATCCTTAATGCGCGCCAGGAGCCGGCGCCGCTGTTCTTCCGCCGAAATGTGCAGGAAAAATTTCAGAATGCGGGTCCCGTTGTCATGCAGGTGCTTTTCCATGGCGTTGATGGAAGCGTAACGCTGCCGCCATAATGCCCCGTAATTACGCCGGCTGGTGCCCGGCAGATTCTGGCGCGCCAGCAGTTCCGGGTGCACGCGGACGACCAGGACCTCTTCGTAATACGAACGGTTGAAGATGCCGATGCGGCCGCGCTCGGGCAGGCATTTGTTGGTGCGCCAGAGAAAATCATGGTCCAGTTCCTCCGCGCTGGGTTGCTTGAAACTGAACACCTGGCAGCCTTGCGGGTTGACGCCGGACATGACATGCTTGATGGCGCCATCCTTGCCGGCGGCGTCCATGGCCTGGAAAATAATCAGGATGGAATAGGAATTGTGGGCGTAAAGCAGATTCTGCAGCCGCTGCAATTCAGCCACATTGTCTTCCAGCCGCCGGAGGTAGTCGGACTTGGAGCGGTAAATTTCCCGGACGCCGGTCGGCCAGCGCGCGAGATTGATTTTGCCTCCCGTCGGCGCCACGCAGTCGGAAAATTTAAAAGGTTTGCTCATGGATGGTCTTCCTTCATGGCATTCAACAATTCCCGGGCGGCGCCGGCCGGGTCGGGCGCGGCAGTGATGGCGGTGACGACGGCGATGATTTCCGCGCCGGCGCGCCGCAGTTCCGGAATATGGCGCGGCTTGATGCCGCCCATGACCGTGAAAGGCACGGATACCGCGGCCGCGATGCCCCTCAGGCCGTCCAGGCCGAGAAATTCACCGGTCCATTGCTTGGTCCGGGTTGGGAACAACGGGCCGATATTGATGTAGGACGCACCGTCCTGTTCCGCCTGCCGGGCTTCGGCGATGGAATGAGTGGAGGCGCCGATAATCAGATCGGGCGCCAGGCGCCGTGCGGCGGTTACGGGCAGGTCATCCTGACCGAGATGCACTCCATCCGCGCCCGCCGCCATGGCAATGTCCAGCCGGTCGTTGATGATCAGCAACGCGCCGGCATCGGCGGTGATCCGGCGCATTTGTTCCGCCAGGCGGAGGAAGGCGCGGGCGGGCAGTTCTTTTTCCCGGAGTTGGATCAGGCGGATGCCGCCGGCCAGCGCGCCCCGGGCGATTTCCAGGGTGGTGCGTCCGGCGGAAAGCGCCTGGGATGTCACCAGGTAAATGCCGGCCTGGCGCAGCCGGCGCAGTCTTTGGGCATGGATGCCGTTGGTTGATGTCATTGGTCGCATAAGAATCCAAATGATGTTGGAGCCGGGGCGCCCTCGCCCCGGCCCTTCAGCGTGCAGGCCGGAGAGGTTTTCATTTCAGCAATCCGTTGCCTTTGCTTTTGGCGGGAGCGCTTAAATCCGCGGCGTCATTTTGCAGGTCTCACCCGCCTGCCCCCGGCTGCGGCATGCAATACGTGCGGTCCCAGTTTTTAAACACCGGTTCCAGCCCCTTGCCTTGCAGCATACGCGTGAACTCGGCAATCTCGCGGTGATCGCTGATCTGGAATTGCTCTCCGTTGTCCTCGTGCGTTTCGCTGGTGTAACCGCCGACCGTGGTGCGGCTGGCTATGCTCATCTTGTTGATGCCAATCCCGGCCATGCCGTCGCGGAAGGCCGGCGCTTCGCGCGTGGAAAGCGTCAACGGCACGTCCGGCAGGCAGATGCGGAAAGCGTAAATCAACTGCGCCAGGAAACGGTCATTAACGGGGTGGGGGGGCGTGTAACCGCCCGCTTCCGGGCGCAGGCGCGGGAAGGAGACGGAAAACCCGGCCCGCCAGAACCGGCGCTGCAATTCCCGGACGTGGAGGAACAGGCTGAGGGCGTCGCGGCGCGGGTCCACCAGCCCCAGCAGCGCGCCCATGCCGACGGTCCGCATGCCCGCGGCCAGTGCGGCTTCGGGCGTATTCAGGCGCCGCTGGTAATCCCGTTTCGGCCCCCAGCGATGTACTTGGAGGTATGTTTCCCGGTCATAGGTTTCCTGGTAAACGGTGATGCCCTGGCAGCCGGCCAGGGCCAAGGCGCGGTACTCCGCGCGTTCCATCGGGAAGGCTTCCACCGTGACCATGTGGAAATCCGCGGCAGCCATTTCGACCGCGGCGCGCAGGTAGTCGAAATCCGCCCGCAGGTCGCGCTCGCCGGTCAGCAGCAGGATTTCATCGAAGCCCATCCGTCGGATAGCCGCCAATTCCCGGCGGATTTCAGCCGGCGCCATGTGCCGTCGCGGGTAGCGGCGGTCGGACGCAAACCCGCAGTAAGCGCACCCGTTGGAGCAATGGTTGGAGATATAGAGCGGCACATACAGGGAAATATTCCTGCCGAAATGCCGCCGGGTCAACCCGCGGGCCCGCTGCGCCATGTCTTCCAGGCCGGCGCCGGCGGCGGGAGAAATCAGCGCCGCAAAATCTGCCGACCCGGGCTGCGCTGCGCGCAGGGCGCGCCGGACGGCGGCCGCGTCCGCGTCTGAGGCGATCGGCATCAGCGCCGCTGGATTAAGGTCGTCCGACGTAATCATTGCGGTGGACGCTGCCGCACAACCTTGCATGGCTTACCATTCCTTCATTTTGGTGCCCCGCGGGCGGGGCAGCCCCCGGACCAGCCGGCTGATCTGCACCGGCTTGCCCGTGCGCATGCTCTCATTGGCGCCGATGCCCGTCAGGATGCTCATGGCGCCATCCGCCACGCCGGCGGCGCGCAGGTATTTGTCCTTGGGCGGGCGCGGCGAAAATACATCCGTCATCAAAGGCGAGTCGCCGCCGCCGTGGCCGCCCTTGGCGACTTTCACGGGGATATCGCGAGCGGGCTTGAAGTGGGGGTACAGGCGGATTTTGGTCCCGCGCGGGATGGTGGCGCCCTGGACATTGCCGTCGCCGCTGACGTAAACGCTTTCGACGCAGTCGTGTTCCAGGCGGCCGCGGGTGCCGTTGAAGGCGATCCGGTAGCCTTCCCAGGGCAGGAAGGCATTCA
>JAXGSX010000069.1:0-13992 GCA_040775225.1 Kiritimatiellia bacterium
TCCCATGCAGGCCCTGGCGCGGAACATGCAGCCGGAGTTGCTGGCCCGCCGGTTCGGCGGCAAGGTGTCATTCTGCGGCGGCGTGGATGTGCAGGAATTGCTGGTGCGCGCCGGGCCCGGGGAAGTCGCGGCGGCCGTGCGCAATTTGCGCCGCCTGTTTCCGACCGGTTTGATAATATCGCCCAGCCACGAAGCCGTTTTGCCGGACGTCCGGCCGGCCAATCTGGCCGCGATGTTTGCCGCGGTCCGCAATTGAAACCGAAAGTGAATCAAGGAGATCTGTCTGATGGTAAAAACGGATGTAACTATCGGCGCCGGCGCCGGCATCATAAAATCGCTCCCTTGTGTCGTTTGCGGATTGGCGCTGCTGGCCCTGCCGGGATTGGCTGGCGCGGACGAGGCCCCCGGATCGCTGCGCTTCGATTTCAACCCGAAGCATGTCGTCCGGCCGCAAAAGGACGCAGGTCCGCAACTGGTCGTGCTGGAGATCGAAAAATGCACGGCTGCTCCCAAAATTGACGGAGCGCCGGATGATCCCTGCTGGGCCGCGGCCGCGGGATTGACGGATTTTGGCATTCCCGATCCGCCCACGCGCGCCCGGTTTTGCTACGACGACCGGGCGCTTTATTTCATAGTGCGCTGCGAAGAAAAACCGGGGCGCGTTCCGCGGGGAGAGCCGCGCCCGCGCGATGACGGGATGCGCCTGGACGACAACATCCATTTCGTGGTCAGCCCGGCGATCGGTTCCGACAGGGAACATCTTTTCCGGATTAATCTTGCCGATTCGATTTATGACGCGCGCCTGGGCGATGAGTCCTGGAATCCGGATTGGGCGCATGCCGTGCGGCGCGATCAGGCCGGCTGGCATGCGGAGGTCGCGCTCCCGTTTGCCGCCCTGGGATTGGACGGCCCGCCGCCGGACCTCGGCTTCAATATCGGCCGCAGCGGGCCGGACTTGATGATGCGGTCCTGGTTTCTGACCCTGCATACTTCCACCGCCGGCAGCGCCTTGATTCTCAAAGCCGCCCCGGCAGGGGATGCCGCGGCAAAGGATGCGGAACGCAAGGTTCAATCCAGCGACCAACTGCTGGTGGAAGGATCGGCGCTGGCGGTTGTTTTGCCGCGCTCGTTTGCGCGGCCCCAGGATCGCTGGATAGACGCCATCCTGTCGCTGTATCCGGGATGCGATTTGCAGGATACGCGATTGAAGGCCACCCTTTTCGCGCTGGGCGGCCGCGAGCCCCTGGCAACCGCGTCAATCGTGCCGGAGCATAACTGCGGGCTGCTCGCGGTTGATCTGCGCCGGCACAATCTGGCCGCCGCCGAAGTCATGCTGGAATATTCCGCCGGCGAACGGCGCCTGGGGACGGCGAAGATGTTGCTTTCCGCCCAGTCCGCCGCGCTGCCGGCATATGCCGGTAAAATTCCCGTCAAGCTTGACCTGCCGGCGGCGCGGGAGGCCGTGGCGGCATGGCCGGTGGTCTTTGGCGCGCCTTTTCCGCGCGGCGCCTTGTGGGACGCGGATAAGCTGCGCCTGGTCAACGGCGCCGGCGCCGAAATCCCCTGCCAAAAGGAAATTGTCAGCCGCTGGGCGCGCGAAGGATCGGCGCAGTGGGTCCGGTTTGACGCGCTGGTTGATTCCCGCGCCGGCTGTTTTCTGGAAATGGCCCCATCCGGGATTCTGCCCGAACAGCCGGTGACCGTTGAAGCCGGCGCGGACCGATGGACGCTGGACACGGGCGCGGCGAAATATGTGCTCGGACGGGGTGCATCTCCGGTCACGGAAATCTGGGCCGGCGGCCGGCAGGTCGCCGCCGCCGCCGGAACCCGCGGCTTGTACGTGGTGGATCAAAACGGCAGGGTAGGGATTGCGGCGGCGGAAGATGAAACCGTGGTGGTGGAGGCGGCCGGGCCGGTGGCGGCCTGTGTCCGATTTGAAGGATTTTACCGCGCGGCGGACGGCGCCAACCTGGCGCGGCATATTACCCGGGTGGAAGCATTTGCCGGTCAGCCGTTCGCGCGGATCACGCACACCCTGGTTTTAAGCGAAGATACCCGCAAGGTATGGTTCCGCGAAGCGGGCTGGGAATTGGCCGTGGCGCCCGGCGCCGATCCCCGCGCGGTATTTAATGTTGACCGGGAAGATACCGCCCGGGTAGTCACGCATCAACTTTCCGGCGCCGGTTCAGCCTGCATGTTCCAGCGCGAGCATCAGCGGTTCGGGGCTGGAACCAACCGTTTTGAGGTCTTCGCGGGCGCAAATAAACTCGCCGAAGGCGCGGAGTGCGGCGATTGGGCCATGCTCGCCGGGCAGGCCGGCGGCTTGATGGCGTTTTGCCGTGAGACTGCCCGCCAGCATCCCAAGGAATATGAAGTCTTCGCCAACCGCCTGGTGATAAAACTGTTCAGCAACCGCGCGGGCGAGGAATTGGATTTTGCGCCGGCCCGCCTGGCGCAGAAGTGGAATTTGCAGGGCGCCTTGGCGGAAGCCGTTGCCCAGGTTGAGACGGACGCCGCCGGATGGTCTAAGACGCATGAACTGCTGCTGGCGCCGCTTGGGCCTGGCAACCCGGTTAACGTGGCCGCGCGCCTTTCCGATTTGCATGCCAATCCAGTATTCGCCCTGGTGGATGCGAAGTGGATTCGCCGGAGCGAAGCCATGGGACCGCTGCACCCGCGGGATACCCGGCGCTTCCCGGCGGCCGAAAAAGTTATTGACTATATTTTCGGCATCTGGGGCCGCCTGGGCCATGAGACCGGCCATTACGGGTTTGCGGATTACTTTGCCGGGCCTACTTACAATGGAGGCTCGGGACCATGCGGCGCGCAGCGCTACCGGTTCACCTACGGTCTGCGGTCGAGTATCTGGCTGGTTTACGCCCGGTCGGGCGACCGCGCGGCGCGGATGTTTGCCGAGGGATCCAACAAGGCCTATCTGGACAATTATCTGACGCACTGGGACGTGCCCGGCAAAATCCGCGGCATTTACACCTGCGGCGGCGGCAAACCGTTCTCCCAGATGCCTGTCTACTGGGGCAAGGGCAGCAGTTTTACTATCAGCAGTTCCACCGATTTGAACCAGTTCCTATGGCTGTATTACCTGACCGGTTATCGCCGGGCGAAGGATGCCGTGGCGGAATTTGGCGAGGGCATCAAACGCGGCTGGAACCCCGAGATGCGGGATTGGCGGCAGTTGATGGTCTTCCGGGTGTTGACGCAATGTTACGGATTCACTTGGGATCCGGCATTGCGCGCCCTGGCGGAAGCCACATTTGACGCGTTTACGGATTTGGATGGCGAGTTGCTCCTGACCAAAAACCGGCCTTACCACAGCAGTTCCTACAAGACCCAGGTGGATATCCGCGGGATTATCGAAGGCTGGAATTTGTTCGGCGACCCCAAATACCGCCGGACGGCCCTGGCGCTGGCCTGGCATTGGTGGCATCTCAATGTCGGCGCCATGCCGGTAGATTACATGAACCCCATGGGCATCTGCGGCGATTTCCTGTTCGGTGAAACGGGCGATCCTGCGATCCCCGCCGGGCTGGATTTTGCCATCCGGCGGACCGCTACCCTGAAAACTCCCGTGGGCGCTTCGCAGATAGCGGCCGTGTTTGAAACCCTGCCTTACGCCATGGATGTGGTGGCGCGTTCCCGGCTTCCGCTCGGTTCATGGGCGGCTTTCAACGATTACGGATCGCCCGCCGGCGTGGCGGTCAGCAAGGGCAACACCGGCGTCTTGGACCTGGCAATCCGTCCCGCCGAGTCGGAACTGGGGCGGCAATTTGCGTTGCGGAGCGTCGGCATTGCTGATCCCTGGGGACAGGATTTGCACCGTGTGATCGAGCGCAGCTTAGGCGCCGCATCGGCGCGCATACCCAAGGACGCGCCGGGCGGTTGCTATGAAATCGTTCCGGCCGGCCTGGGCAATCAATTCGTAATGGCCGGCGTCCCGGCGCCCATGGTGCTGCACGCGACGAATTACTGGGCCTTGCCCGAACTGGCGCCGCCCGCGCGGGTGTATTTCAAACTGGCGGATGACAGCGCCGATGCCCGGATTTTCTTTGAAGGCCGGGCCAGGCTGTTTGATCCGGCCGGCAATGCGTTCGGGAGCGACGACGGTGTGCAGGGCTGGATTGACCTGCCGGCGGACCGGCCGGGATTATGGAGTTTCGCGCCGCTGGAAAACCGGCTGGTGCGCGGGAAAAATTTCCCGCCATTTTTTGCCTTTGACCGGCCGGAAAACTATTTCACACCCCCGATCGAGTGGGAACGCGAAGTCCTCCAGGATGCGCTGCCGGCGGACACTCCAGATGCCGAGGCGGTATTCGTTGCCGGCGCCATCACCGGAACCGGCAATCAGGCCCTGTCGCTGGCCGGCCGGCGCGCTTTTCAGTTGGACGCCGGGCCGGCGCATCCATCCGGCGATGGCGGCCAGTTCTTGCCCTATCGCTCCGGCACGATTGAGTTTTTTGTGAAACCATACTGGACGACTTTCGATCTGGGCACAGGGAATGTTCAGCGCAGTTTTGTCCGCGTCCTGACCGATAAATCGCCCTGGGTATTGACCTACCGGCTGGATCCGGAAGGGGTGGCGGAAGTGCTTGCGCCGAAGGAGCCGTCGCATTCGCTTTACGGCAGAATCTGGGTGGACACGCCGCGGCAGCCGGCTAATTTGCGTGTGTGGCGGACCCAGACGATTTTCGAGCGCGGCGCATGGACGCATGTCGCCTGGTCATGGGGGCCGGAAATCATTTACGGACCGCATCGCGAAAAAATCAACCTGATGACCATGCGCATCTTCGTCAACGGCCGCGGCCGGAAGATGGTAATCTGGCGCTCCGCGGCGGATGCCTTGGCGCTGGGATTGCCGCAAACTCTGGTGCTGGATCCGTTGCAGGGCGCGGTGGACGAATTGCGCATTTCGGACATTCAGCGCTATCGTGAGGATTTTGCGCCGCCGGCGCGCGAACGCGCCTTGGCCATGGATGAACATACCCGGGCGCTGTTTCACTTTGACGGCAACCTGGAAGGCCGGAGCCATGGCGCATCCGCGCCGGCCGCCGGCTATCTAACGCCTTGACATTTACAGGCGGAACAGGAATGCAGAATTGGGAAGTTTACGGTTTTCAGGTTTTACGCCGGAACACTGAATCCTCTTTGAAAGCGCTAATGTTTTCGTTTATCAAATAGAAAGGATGAGGAATGTCGAACTTGAAATTATGGCTGCTGGGTTGTCTTTTTGGGGTAATGTCCTTGGCGCCGGCGGCGCGCGCGGACAGGCGCGTGGTTGAACCGGGCACGCCGGGCGTGTTTCCCGCCCCCCCCTATGACTCCTGGACCAATGCCGCGACCAACATTCAGACGGCCGTGGACGCGGCCGATGCCGGGGAAACCATCTGGGTGTCGAATGGAACCTACACGGCCACCGGCGCCGGCGTGAATTATGTCGGCACCAACATGGTTTTCATTGACGCCCATCGCAAGTTGCGCAGCGTCAACGGACCGGAATGGACCATCCTGGACGGCGGTTATCCCGGCATCACCAACCGGCTGGTGTGCTTGAATTCCACCGGGTCGGTTTTGTCCGGCTTCACGGTCATCAACGGCTGCTCCGGCCGCGGCGGCGCCATCCTGATGGGCAATTACGGCGGCACCGTGAGCAACTGTCTGGTTTACAGCAATGTCAGCGACTACGCGGTGGATGGCGATGGCGGCGGCGGCATGGCTTCCTATACGACCACCGGGTATACCGGATATTTTTACAATTGCACGGTCCATGACAATAACACCATCAGCAATCACGGCGGCGGCGGCTGGTTCCGCGGCAATGTGGTGATGCGCGACTGCGTGTTTTACACCAACCGCTGCCTTATCGGATTGGTCAGCGGAGGCGGTTGTTATGTTAACGGCAATGTAAGAATGAGCCGGTGCATTTTTTCCAATAATTACGCCGCGCCGTCATGGAGCGGCGGCGGAATTTATTTGGTGGCGGGCGCGATGTTTGCCGAGAATTGCACGATAGTCAACAATACCGCCGCCAGCGGTGGAGGCGTTAATGTGTATTATGGAAACCCCTCCGCCATTATAAGCAATTGCGTCATCTCCGGCAATACCGCGACATCCCTGGGCGGTGGGTATTACAGCGCGAGTAAATTCGGACAGTGCCAGGTCGTGAATTGCGTCATCAGTTCCAATCATTCCGATAGTTTCGGCGGCGGGGCGTATCTCAACGGCCTGCGGGAGGTGTTTGCCGATTGCGTGATTGAAGGGAATGTCGGTTATTACGGCGGCGGCATTCATATCGCCAGCACCAACATCGCCTGCGTCACCAATTGCATTATCCGCAATAATACCGCCTTTCATGTCTCAGGCGGCGGCGGTGTGGCCCTGGGCGGCGCCGGCCGGCTGGTCGGCTGCCTGGTGGTCAGCAACTGCGTCTCGCAGAACCACACGGCTTCCGTGGGCGGAGGCATAAAGATTTACAGCACCAACGCGGTCTGCGAGAGTTGCACGGTGGCTGGCAATAACGTCAATGGCGGCTCCGGCGGCGGCATCTACATGTTGGCTGCCGGCCGGGTGGTCAACACCATCATCTACGGGAATACGGCGCCCACCGGGCCGGAATGGTATCCCGCCGGCGTCGGTGTCTTTTCCAATTGCTGCACGGCCGATGTCACCGGGATGAACGGCGCCGGCAATATCGCCGCCGATCCGGCCTTCGTGGACACCAATGCGGCCAATTACCGGTTGGTTGCATCTTCACCCTGCAATAATGCCGGCCTGTATCTGGATTGGATGTCCGCCGGCGTGGATTTGGACGGGCGCCCGCGGGTGGACCGGTTTTCCGGGCTGGTGGACATGGGTTGTTACGAGCATATTTTCCATGGCACTATGTTCCATCTTAAATAAGGCGGTTTTGTCCGGTCTTTGTGATTCATGCGATCTTTCGTGGTGGATTATTTTGTGAATCCTGTTTGTATTGCGCGTTTGATTAATTAAGGGATAAAAAATGTCCAAGGAAATCAGGCTGGGGCTGGTGGGATACGGGCAGAATGTCACGCACAACGATCTCGGCGGCGGACGCGGCGCGGGCTTGCTGCGCCTGGCAACCACCGCGTTTGAAGGCGTCCGGGCCGTTGGTATCTGCGACAAGGACCCGCACGCCCTCGGCTGCGCGCGCGAGAAATTTGCCGGCGTGCCGTGCTTTCAAGATTTCGACACCATGCTGAAGGATGTCGCCATGGACGCGCTCCTGATCGAAACCCCGGCGCACCTGCACGCGGAATTCGCGTCCAAGGCCCTGGCGCGCGATATACACGTCATCAGCGACATTCCCACCGTGCATTCGGCGGAGGAGGCCGACATCCTCTGGGCCGCGCAGCAGCAGAGCAAGGCGTTTTACATGACCGGCGCCAACGCCAATTTCAAGGGATTCATTGAAACCGCGCTGGACTTGAAAAGGCGCGGCCTGTTCGGCGAGCCTTATTACGTCGAAGCCGCCTACCTGCATGATTGCCGGGAATATTGGGATCAGACGCCGTGGCGCAAAACCATGATGCCCATCCTGTATTGCACGCATTCCCTGGGGCCGGTGCTGCGGCTGATTGACGAAGACCTGGAGTGGGTGTCCTGCTTCGATACCGGCAGCCATGTCACCGGCGAGCCGGGCGTGCATGACGCCATGACCGCCACTTTCCGCACCAAGTCCAATGTCGTGGTGCATTTGCTGACATCCTTCTGCCATAATTCGCCGATTGGCTATCAGCATAATTACCGGTTTTTCACCGACAAGGGAGCTTTTGAGCGCACGCTGGCCTATCCGACTTTCCAAAGCACCGAACATGCGGCGAAACAGCGGACTTTGTTCTATTCCAAAGAACTGTACGGCTACAAAACCTGGATGGAATTGCCGATTGACGGTTATACCCGGCCGGAATATGCCAAAGAGGTGAAACTGGGCCATGGCGGCCTGGACTATGCCATGTGGGATGCTTTCATCAAGGCCGTCCGTTCCGGCGGGCCGTCGCCGATCAGTCTCCGGGAGGGACTGCGGATGACCCTGCCCGGCATTTACGCCGCCGAGTCCGCGCGCCAGGGCGGGGAATTGACGCGGATTGTCTATCCCTGGGATCAGATGTAAGCGCCATGAAAGAGAGATGCCTGAAATATTTAACCACGAAGATCGCGAAGAGCACGAAGAAGAAAAGCGGAAGGATGGACAATCAAATCAGTGGGAAAATGATCCGAATTACAGCCTGCCTGTTGGGGATGATTTGCCTGGGGGGGACACTGGGCGCCGTCCCGGTGGAATATGAAATCAACCTGGTGCGTAATGCCGGGTTTCAGCCCGGCGAATTTCAATCGCCGGCGGATTGGACTTATTTTGCGCAAGCGACCAATATTCTGGAGGCCGGGCGGGGGCGTTTGGCGTTCATGGAAAATGGCATCGTGATAGAGGGGCAGGCGGACTTGATGCAGTTTGACATGTGGGATGACGTCACCCCGGCCTATAAATTTTCCTGCCGCATGAAAACCGAGGGCGGAAAAGGCGCCTATGTGGCGATGCGCATCCGTAACAGAAACAGCGGGGGCAGCCGCGATACCAGCCTGGTCAACCGGGAATTGGACGTGTGGGAGGATCTCGCCGTTGCAGTCCAGCCGGAGTCGCATTACGGGTTCTGCATCAAAATCCATGTTCCCCGGGGAGTGAAGCTGTCCGTCAGAGGGTTGAAAATTGCTGCGACGCTCCAACCGGACGCGGCCGGGCGGATATTGATCGGAGATCAAGACCAATACATCCCGGCGCGCGGTATCCGCTTGCCGTCCGCCCCCAACTGGGCGGAAAAATATGCCGCGCATGAATTGCGGGTCAACGCTTACCTGGCTACGGGAGCGGTATTGCCGGTTTTTGCCGGCAGGGAGGCAGCGGGCGGCCAGGGCTGGTTGCGCATCGCCAACCTGAAAAAAACGATTCCGGATCAGCCGGTTTGTCCGGCGCCGGGCGTCGCGCCGGAAGCCAATGGATTCCGCATTGTCTGCGGCGGCGGCAACCTTGATTTGACCGGCGGGAACGACGCGGGCGTGCTGGCCGGCGCGCTGTATCTGTCGGAATTGTGCGGCGTCAAATTTTACGCGCCGAAGTTTTTTACGGTCAAAAAGAAACGGGAATTGAAAATTCCGGCCATGGATATTGCCCGGCAGCCGGCCTTCGAATGGACCACCGGCCCGCTTGATCAACACCAAACATTCTCAGCCTGGAAATACGGGTATATTCATCCGGATTCAACCGTGGCGCCGAGTGAAAAGGCCGATGCCGCCGCGGTCGGCTGGGTTCATCCGCCGCTGTTCCTGGCCCCGCCGTATTTGTATGCGACAAACCATCCCGAGTATTACGCCCTGGTGAAGGGCCGGCGCGTCGTGGATGGCCCCAACAGGCAATTGGAACAAAGCTGGGGCTACCTGAATTTATGCCTGGGGAACCCCGATCTCCAAAAAGTTGCCGCGGAACGGATCGGACGCCTGATGGACATGTATCCGCATACAAAATATTTCAGCATTGCCCAGGGCGATGGCACGGGTTGGTGCGAGTGCGACATGTGCACGGCGCTGGATGCCGGCGATAAAAGCTGGTCCGACCGGCTGCTCTCCTATGCCAACGCCGTGGCGGCATTGCTGCAGGAAAAATATCCGGACCGCAAACTATTGATTTTCGCTTATGGCGCGAAAACCGAGGATTTGCCGCTGAAAACCAGGCTGCATCCCAATGTGGCGATCGGTTACGCCACTTGGCCGTCATCCTGGCCGATTTGGGAGGCAACTGACTGCCCGCAGAACCAGCGCGGTATGCGATTGTTGGACGATTGGAATGCGTTTACCGGCACCAATCTGACGCTTTTCCTGTATCCGGTCAACACTTACGAGAATGCCGAAAAACTGAAACTGGCGGCGGCCAAAGGTATTCGCGGATTCCACCATTGCGGGTTGCGGGGCGATTTCCCGGAAGTGACGCTCTACACCACCGGCCGGCTGATCTGGGAACCGGACGCCGATTTGGAAGCCATGATAGATGAAATCATGCCGCTGCTCTACGGCGGCGCGGCGCCGCTGATGCGCGAGTACTTCGATATGCACCATGAGCTGGTCCGGCAATGCGTGGCGGATCCATCCATGTGGCGGGTGTACCGGGAGGTTAATTTGCATAAATTCCGGCGGATGCCCATGGCATACGCTGGCCGGGCGCTGGATTTGCTGACGCGAGCGGAAGCGGCCGCCGGAGGCTATGACTTGGCCTTGATGAAAATCCACATGGAAAAATACAAGGTGCTATATGCCTACGTCAATGAGTTTAACGCCGTGCATCCAGCCATCCCGGATGATTTGTTCGAGGATTATGCCCTGAAACTGGCGGAACTGGTCAAACTGGCGCGCAAATGCCGCGAGCCGTACGCCGGCTGGCGGATGCCGTTTTCCGAGTGGTTGTACCAGACGACCGGCGTGCTGGATTTCGATCGCGGACCATATACATGGTATAATGATAAGAAAATAGATGCATTTCTGGCAAATCCGGTCCAAATCCTCAGAACCCGCGTTTACCTGCAGCAGGAAGTCGAGGACGGCATCGAATTGCCGGCCAAGGCTTGGCTGGGGTCAAAATGCTACGAGAAATATCAAGGACATCCGGCGGCGGTGCTCCGGCGCCGGAGCTCGCCTGAATCGCGGGTGCGGGCTTATTTCCAACTCGACCGTCTTCCGGCTGGCGATGTAAAACTGGAGTTGCAGGGGCTGGACAACGAGAAAACGGAAGCTGCCGAAATCGAAATCACCATCAACGGCCAAAAGATATTTGCCGGGCCGGTGGAGTACCCCAAGAATACTTGGGGAGTGGAAACCTATGCCGTGCCGGCCGGAATATTGCAGCCGGGCGAAAATATCATTGCAATCGCAAACACCATGGGCGATTATAAAACCGTTGCCGGCGGCGAAGCCGGCCCGGCGGCGGAGGCCATGGCGGCGCAATACAACTGGGGCTGGTGCATGGTGGGCCGGGTAAGGTTGATTTGGAATGCAAAATGATCCTAGGGCGCGGCGCATCCGGTCCGGACTGTAGTAGCGCAACGGCGTTGCGCATCCGGAGCCGAACACCGTTCGGCGCTACAGAAGAGCGGATGCCGGACTGTAGTAGCGCCCGCCTACGCCTGGCTTCGGCGCGGCACGGCCACGGTGCGGCGCGCACCGGTTCCGGGGAAGATGGAATAGCGCACATCAGATGTCGGGATGGGCGATGGTCTTGAATTAATGCTGGAACGAATCACCGCAAAAGGAGGGGCATATGTTCTCACGTGTTGGCGGCACAAGCTGTATGCTTGCTATATTAACTTGCATGGCCATGACGGCGGCCATGGCGGACACCCATTATGTGTCGCCGGATGGCGGCCATATTACACCGTTTACCAACGGCTGGATCGCGGCGGCAACCGATATCCAGGCCGCAGTCAATGCCGCGGCCGCCGGCGATACGGTGCTGATCAGCAATGGATTATACCGCCTTGCTTCGCAGGTCACCGTGGGGGACAGGATCGTGCGCGGATGCACCGGCGATCCGGCAGATGTCCGCGTGGACGGCAACCATGCCGTGCGGTGCTTTTATTTGACCCACTCGAATGCGTTCCTGGCGGCTTTGACCGTCACTAACGGATATCTCACCGCGCCAAGCAGCGATGGCGGGGGAATTTACATGCTCGGCGGCACGGTGTCCAACTGTGTCATCGTCAATTGCCGGTCCATTCGCTACGCCGGTGGGATCCGCGCCGATGGCGGAGCGATTCATGATTGCCGGATTGCGTCAAACTGGGGCGAAAATAGTGCCGGCGGGTGTGATTTGCGCGGGAATGTTGTCTTAAGCCATTGCTTGGTCAGCGGGAATACAGCCTCAAATGGTTACGGCGGCATTAACATCGCGGGCGACAGTCCGCGGATCATTAATTGCATCATCACCGGCAATGTGGCTTCCTCAAGCGGTTACGCTGGCGGCATCGGCATCCGAACCGCTCCTTTGTATCCGGTTATTTCAAATTGCACAATTGTCAACAACTCTTCCGGCTATGGCGGAGGCCTTTCAATATACCGTCCGAATTCCAATCAGAACGTAAAGGTTTACAACTGCCTGTTCGCCGGCAATACGGCGGCTGTCCGCGGCGGCGCGATCATATTTGCCGGCGATGTGGCGGGCATGCATTTCGGCGAGTATTATAACTGCACCGTTGCCGGCAATACCTCGCCCATTGGCGGCGGAGCGCATCAATGGGCGGTCAGCCCATATTCTTTTGCCGCCTGCAACACGATCATATATTCCAATGCCAACACGGACTGCAATCTTGACAATGCGTTCATGACCAATTGCTGCGCGCCGGGGTTGGCAGGGAACAACAATATCACCAATTATCCGGAATTTGTAGGTCCGGCAAACGGCGATTACCGGCTGGCAACCGGGTCCCCCTGCATCAACACGGGCTGGCGGCAGGATTGGATGGCAGGCGCCGTGGATTTGGACGGCCGCCGGCGGTTGGACCGGTTCTCCGGGCTGGTTGATATCGGATGCTATGAATATTTATCGCATGGCGCGTTGTTTAACATTAAATGATCCGGTGCTGCTGCTTTTTTTTGGTTGAAATTGAAGAAACTCATGGGAATAAATTATGGCCAAGGAAATACGTCTGGGCGTTGTCGGGTATGGCTCGAATCCGGAAAAGAACATCGGGCGCGGCGCCGGATTGTTGAAACTGGCGGCGAATAATTTCGAGGGCGTGACGGCTGCTGCCATCTGCGAGGTGACGCCGCATTCGCTGGACATCGCGCGCAGGGATTTTCCCGATGCCGGGCATTTTGCCGATTTCGACGCCATGCTTGAGGAAGTCCCGTTGGATGCGCTGCTGATTGAAACCCCATCGTACTTGCATGCGGGCTTTGCCGTCAAGGCGCTGGAACGCAACATTCATGTACTCTCGGATATTCCCTGTGTGCATACGGTGGAGGAAGCCTATGCGCTCTGGGCGGCGCAACAGAAGAGTCAGGCGTTTTACATGACTGGCGCCAATGCCAATCTGGCGGGATTTATTGACACCGCCGTGGATTTGAAAAAACGCGGGTTGTTCGGCGAGGCTTATTACATCGAGGCGGCCTATATCCATGACTGCCGAAGTTTGTGGAAAGATACTCCCTGGCGTGCCAACATGGAACCCATCCGCTACTGCACCCATTCTCTGGGCCCGGTGTTGCGCTTGATTGATGAAGACTTGGCGTGGGTCTCCTGCTTCGACACCGGCAGCCATGTCAACCGGCAGGAGGGCCAGCATGACGCCATGGCGGCTCTGTTCCGGACGGAAAAAAACGTGGTGGTCCGGTTGCTGACCTCGTTCATTAACAATTATCGGGGCGGGCATCACAGTTACCGGTTTTTCACCACCAAGGGGTGTTTTGAACGCACGCCGAATTATCGCACGTTCCGGAAAGATCCGGTGGAAAGCGCGCGCACCCTGTTTCACTCCACGGAACTGTATGGGTATAACAACTGGATTGAATTGCCGATAGACGATACCCGTCCGGAATTCGCCGCCCAGAAGCAGCTTGGCCACGGCGGCATAGATTATTATATGTGTAAGCTTTTTATCGAGGCTGTCCGCGCGGGCGGTCCATCGCCCATCAGCCTGAAGGAAGGATTGCGGATGACCCTGCCCGGCATTTACGCCGCCGAGTCCGCGCGCAAGGGCGGGGAATTGACGCGGATTGTCTATCCTTGGGATCAGATGTAAGCGCCATGAAAGAGAGATGCCTGAAATATTTAACCACGAAGATCGCAAAGAGCACGAAGAAGAAAAGGAAGCAGAAAGAAGAGACTAACGATCTATCGTTTAGATCTCTTTTCTAATTTCCTTCGTGTTCTTTGTGGTTCTCTCCAAAACCATCCTCACCCATCACTACCACCACCTTTCA
>JAXGSX010000070.1:0-13864 GCA_040775225.1 Kiritimatiellia bacterium
AACCCGATGCCCGCCCCGGGGGCTATGGCGTCGGGCGGCGTGCGCACCAGCAGGCAGCCGCAATCCGGCCGGACGCGGCGGATAATCAGCGGCGCCCGGCCGGCATTGCGCAGGACGAAGGTGTGGACCACTTCTCCGGAATTGTCCGTCGGGGGGAACTGGAACACCGGCGCATCGCAAACCAGTTCCGGCTGGGCGGCGGCCGCCAGCGCCAGGATGCAACCAACCGCGCATGTTTGCCATCGGCGCATAAACTTGTTCCGGCTTCAGCCTGCGCCGGAGGCGGGATTGTCCGGCCGCGGCGCCGGCGGCTTCTCCGCGGCGCGGCTCAAGGGCCGGGGCTGCTGGTTGTACACCTTGGCATTATCCGGCACGGAATGCGTCAGCCACACATTGGCGCCGATGACCGCGCCGGAGCCGACGCGGGTATCGCCGCCCAGGATGGTCGCCCCGGCGTAGATGGTGACATTGTCGCCCACGTTGGGATGGCGCTTGACGCCCTTGATGGGGTTGCCGTGTTCGTCCTTGGGGAAACTCAAGGCGCCCAGGGTGACGCCCTGGTAAATCTTGACGTTTTCCCCGATCACGCAGGTCTCGCCGATCACCACGCCCGTGCCATGGTCAATGAAAAACGCCTCGCCGATCCGCGCGCCGGGATGGATGTCAATTCCCGTGCGCGAATGCGCAAGTTCGGACATGACCCGCGGAATGAGCGGCACTTCCCGCAGATATAACGGGTGCGCCAGCCGGTGGATGGCGATGGCGTGCAGGCCCGGGTAGCTCATGACGATTTCCATGAACGACCGGGCGGCCGGATCGCCGTCATAAGCGGCCTTCACGTCGCGCTGCAAGGCGCGGATAATCCCCGGTAATCCTTCCAGCAGGCCCACCACGGCCGCCTCGGCTTTGACCCGGCAATCGCCGCAGTCGCGGCATTTTTCAAATTCGCACTGGTAACGGAAAGCATGTTCTATCTGCTCGGTCAGGGCGACCGCCACGGAGCGCAACCGGATATTAAAGGTTAATTCCAGGCGGTCTTCCAGCAGCGGCTGATCGCCGTGGCAGCCCGGGAAGATGACGCCCAGCAGCGCGTCCACCACGGCATGAACGGCTTTCTGGCCGGAGAGGTTGAAGCGCTTGGCGGTATTGGACGTCCGCCGGCAATCAATGGCGCCGGCGACTTCCTGCACCACCTGCGGCAGCGATTGATCCATCCATTTTTCCAGTTGCATGGCAAGCCTCCGCTCGTTTTTATCCGCCGGCCGGTTGCGGCTCGCGGGTGATGGTGATGATGGCGCGATCGGCGCCCAGGTTGCGCCGGCCCAGTTTGATCAAGGCGCTGTCCATCCAGTTCTGCGCCGTACAGAAAACATCCAGTATCCGAATCCGGTCTTGGGCGCAAAGTTGCGCGAAATCCCGCCAGGTAAACAGATGAATGTTGGGCGTATTATACCAGGCAAACGGCAGCGTGCGGGACACCGGCATGCGTCCGCCCGCCAGCAATCGCAAGCGGGTGCGCCAGTTGCCGAAGTTGGGGAAACTCACGATGCCCACCCGCGCCACACGCAGCATTTCGCTCAAGACCAGTTGCGGCTTGCGCACCACCTGCAATGTCTGGCTGAGAATGGCATAATCGTAGGCGTAATCGGGAATCATGTGCAAACCCTCGTCCAGATCGCATTGAAAAACATCCAGCCCCTTGCGCAGCACCTCCAGCACGTTTTCCAGATCAATTTCCATCCCCAACCCGAACACCCGGCGGCGGGCGGCCAGCATCTGCAGCAGACCGCCATCGCCGCATCCCAGGTCCAGAATGCGCGATCCGGGGCGGATGCATTTTTCAATCAACCGGTATTCCTGCCCGCCGTTGGCTTGGCCCACCCAGCGCAAATGCAGCCGCCGGAGGCGGGCGGCGCCTGTCTCCGGCGGCGCGGCAGCCTTTTGCCCATCCAAGAGCGCAACGCTTTCCGGCGCCGGAACTCCGGCCGGCGCCTCCAGAAAATTCTTGACCACTTCCGCCAGGTGCTCCACTTCCACCAGGAAGGCGTCATGGCCGTAGGGCGAGCGCAACAGGCAGTAAGAGACATGCTTACCGGCCCGGCACAATGCCTGCGCCACGTCCAGGGATTGTTCCGGGGGAAACAGCCAATCGGAACTCAAGGCCACCACGAGAAAGCGGGTCTCCGGATGAACGCCGGCAAACGCCGACGCCGGCTGCGGGTGTTTTTCCGCCAGGTCAAAGACATCCATGGCTTCGGTGATATGCAAGTAGGAATTGGCGTCAAATCGTTTCACGAATTTCGCGCCCTGATAGTCCAGGTAGCTTTCCACCTGGAAAGGCGTGGCAAAACGGTGGGCCGGCAGCAAGCCATCGCGTTTTTCACGGCCGAACTTGCGCTTCATGTTCTCCGAGGACAAGTAAGTTATATGCCCGATCATGCGCGCCTGGGCCAGCCCGCGCGCCGGCGCCCGTCCGGCGGCGTAATAATCGCCGCCCAGCCAGTCGGGGTCGGACATGATGGCGTGGCGGCCGACGATGTCAAACGCCAACGCCTGGGCGGAAAGGCTCATGGCCGAGGCAATGCACACGCATTTCGAGACAAACGCCGGATAACGCACGCTCCATTCCAGCACCTGCATGCCGCCGAAGGACCCGCCGATCACCGCCGCCAGGCGCTGAACGCCCAATTGCCGGAGCAGCAGATATTGAACATGCACGATGTCGCCGACGGTGATCTTGGGGAAATTCGAGCCATAGGGCCGGCCGGTGCGCGGGTCCGGGGATGACGGCCCGGTGGTGCCCATGCAGCCGCCCAGAATATTGGCGCAAACCACGTAAAAGCGCCCGGTATCTATGCCTTTGCCCGGCCCGATCATGGCGTCCCACCAGCCCGGCTTGGGGTCGTCGGGGGCATGGCAGCCCGCCACGTGGGCGTCGCCGGTCAATGCATGGCAGATATACACCGCATTGCCGCCGTCCGGCGCCAGTGTGCCGTAGGCTTCATAAGCCACATGCAATTCCGGCAAAACCGCGCCGCTTTCCAGGACCAGGCCTTCCGGCGGCAGGCCAATTTTCACCTGCCGGGTCTGCACCAATCCCACGCCGCCGCCGGCCGAAGTCTTTGCGAAATTTCCCATAGCTTTATGAAGCGCCGTGCTGCTGAAAGATGCTGCAAACGCTAACGCTTCATTTTTGCAAAGTCAAGCGCAAGCTTCGGCGGGCAAGGCGGCGGGGCGCACCGCGGGGAGACCGCGCCCTGCCATTTGACCGCCGCCGAATATGCTTGCATCCCGGCCGGCAACCGGCATAATTTCCATAAAGGTATGTTTCCGCGCATGAATGACGCCGGTTTGCCCCTCATCCGGATGGCGGCAAACAATTCCAGCGGAAGGAGGTGTTGCCCTCGGCGTTGCCATGCCGGATGGCGCCTGTCGGATTTTTTTATTGAGAGGTATTCCATGAGTTGGTCTCAGAAAATATTAGCCGCCGGTTGCGCAACCGCCGCCGCCGTCGCCGCCGCGGCGCCCGCTCCGCAAACTCCGCCGCCGGCGCCCGCGGGCGAAGCCCTGCCGACGCTGGCCCAGAAAGTGGCCGCCGCCGTGCAATTCGAGGAAATGCCGAAATTCAGCATCAAGCCTTACGGCTACGTCAAGCTTGACGCCATTTACGACACGCATCGCGTGGCGGCGGGCGACCTGATGTTTTACGTGCTGCCGCACCAGGACGGCGTAGATGACGATGAATTCCGCATGACCGCCCGTGAAACGCGCATCGGCCTGAACATCAACGTGTCGGAAACCGGGCCTATCCAGACTTCCGGCAAAATCGAGGTGGATTTTTACGGCGCCGGCGGCAGCGACAATGCCGCCAACCTGCGTTTGCGTCTGGCATACCTTGACCTGACCATGCCTCACGGATTTTCCGTGCGGGCCGGCCAGGACTGGGAGACCTTCATCACCATCATCCCGCGGATCGTCAATTTTTCTTATCTGGCCGATGCCGGGGCGCTGGGCATACGCCGGCCGCAACTGCGCGCGACCCAGGAAATCAAGCTGGACGAAAAAACCAAGCTGACCGCCAAACTGGCGGCCGCCCGCACCATCGGGCAGGATATTGACGGTGGCGGCGAAGACGACGGCGTGGATTCCGGCCTGCCCACCGGCCAGGGCAACCTGATCCTGGAACGCCCGCTCTGGACGGAAAAGGCCGCCAGGGTCAGCGTCTCCGGCCATATCGGGCGCGAAACCTGCGACAAAGTGGTGGAAGGCGTCATTTGCGAAAACGACGACAAGGATTACGACACCTGGTCGGTAATCGGCAGCCTGTACCTGCCCCTGTGCAAGCTGGCGGCCGTCCAGGGCTGCGTCTGGCAGGGTGAAAACCTGGACACGTATTATGGCGGCATCGGCCAGGGCATCAACAAGACCCTGGCAACCGCCATCGCCGCCAAGGGCGGTTTCGCCCAGTTGCTGCTGGATTTGACTTCCCGCCTCAACCTGAATGTCGGCTACGGCCTGGACGATCCGGACGAGGCCGACCTGAACGCCAAGGACCGGTCGAAAAACGAGCTGATTTTCAGCAGCCTGTTTTTCAAGCTGACGCGCGACGCCACGCTGGCCCTGGAATATTCCAACCTGCGCACATCCTACAAGGATGCCGACAAGGCGGAAAACAACCGCATCCAGGGCGCGATTATTTATTACTTCTGATCAGGCCGCAACGTTCCACGCCATGCCGGCGCAAGCCGGCATGGCGTTTTTTTTGCCACGCGACGGTTTTGATTGATTTTACCGGCATGATATTTTACGATGCTGTCCCATGAATGCGGTGATCATCTTTGAAATGCTGGCAATGCTGGCCGGCGGACTGGGCATCTTCCTGCTGGGCATGAAGCACATGTCCGAGGGCGTGCAGGCCGTGGCCGGCGAGCGCATGCGCAGGATGATCGCCGGCGTCACCAACAACCGCCTGAGCGCCTGCGCCACCGGCGTTGTCGTCACCTGCCTGACGCAATCCAGTTCCGTCACCACCGTCCTGGTGGTGGGTTTGGTCAACAGCGGCTTCATGACCCTGCTGCAGGCCGCCGGCGTGATCATGGGCGCCAACATCGGCACCACTGTCACCGGCTGGATTCTGGCATTGAAACTGGGCAAATACGGCCTGCCAATGCTGGGGCTGGCAGCCCTGTTCTACCTGTTCAACCGCCGGGAACGCGTGCGTTTTACCGCCATGGCCATCATGGGCGTCGGCATGATCTTTTTCGGCATGGAATTGATGAGCGCGGCCTTCCAGCAGGTGCGGGAGGTGCCGGAATTCCTCGCGCTCTTCAGCACTTTCCGGGCCGACAGCTACCTCGGCACGATGAAATGCGTCATGGTCGGCTGCCTGCTGACCGCCATCGTGCAATCCTCCGCCGCCACCCTGGGCATCACCATCGGCCTGACGGAAGCCGGCATCATCCCCTTCCCCACGGCGGCGGCGCTGGTGCTGGGAGAAAACATCGGCACCACGATCACCGCGCTGCTGGCCTCGATCGGCGCGGTGACCAACGCCCGGCGGGCGGCGATTTTTCACTCGGTCTTCAACATTCTGGGCGTGCTCTGGATTACGGCGGTTTTCCCATGGTATCTCCAAATCATTCACTGGGTGATGGGCGCCGACCCCGGCGCGGAACTGATGGTCAACGGCGTCGCCATGTACCCGCACGCGCGCGCGGGCATTGCCATGACGCACAGCGGGTTTAACATCGCCAATACGCTTATTTTTCTGCCGCTGATGCCGCTGGTCGTCAAGGTTATCTGCCGCCTGATACCGGAACGCCCGGTCAAGGAGACCCCGCGCCTGACCTATCTGGACGTGCGCCTGCTGCAAACCCCGGCGCTGGACATCCAGCAGTCGCTGGAGGAAATCATCCGCATGAAGGACCACGTCCTGAAAATGCAGGACTGGCTGCGGCAACTGCTGGTCCGGGACGCCGACCGCGACGGGGAACTGGAGAAAAAGCTTTTCCACCGCGAGGAAGTGCTGGATACCATTCAGCGCGAGATCACGGAATTCATCTGCCGGATGCTGAACGGCAACGTGCCGCACAAAGTAGTGATCGAGGCCCGCCGGCAACTGCAGGTCGCGGACGAATACGAATCCATCAGCGATTACCTGGCCGCCATTCTGAAACTGCATTTGAAACGCCTGAATGCCGGCCTGCCGATGTCGGAGGAAGGATTGCAGGAAATCCTGCACCTGCACGACATGGTGGCGCAATACACCGCCATGATCAGCGAGGCCTTCGTGCAAAACAACCCCGGCATCCTGAGCAAGGCGCACAGCCAGGGCGACGCCATCACACATTACATGAAAACCTGCCGCGACAAGCACCTGTCCCGGATCGCCAACCAGGCCGCTTCGCCCTTGAGCAGCCTGGTTTTCACCGACATGCTGACCAGCTACCGCAAGATCAAGGACATCGTCCTGAACATCGCCGAAGTCCTGCAATAGGCGCGCGGCGCCCGGTCAGCGGTAATCCCGCCGGCGGATGCCCAGTTTTTGCAGGCGGTAATTGACAATGCGGGCGGTGGCGTGCAGATGGCGGGCGGCGGCGGCGGCGTTGCCGCGGTATTTCTTCAAGGCATCCACCAGCAATTCGCGCTCGTATGATTCCAGCAGCACGCGCAGGCTGGCGCCGGCCTCCGGCAGGATGGCGGTGCCGGTCTCCTCGCTGGTTTGCAGCGAAGGCGGCAGGTTGTAGCCGTGGATCACGTCGTCGCTGCTGGACAGCACGGCGCGCTCGATGCAGTTTTCCAGTTCCCGAACGTTCCCCGGCCAGTGGTAAATCATCATCATGTTGATGGCGGGGGTGGAAATGCGCTTGATGCGTTTGCCGTAAACTTCGTTGTATTTCTGCAGAAAATGGTCGGCCAGCAGGATGATGTCCGAGCGCCGTTCGCGCAGCGGCGGGAGGTGGATGGGAAAGACGTTCAGCCGGTAATACAGATCGTCCCGGAACCGGCCGGCCTTGATCGCGCTTTCGAGGTCCTTCCCGGTGGCGGCAATGATGCGCACGTTGACCTTGATGGTCCGGTCGCCGCCCACGCGCTCGAATTCGCGTTCCTGCAGAACGCGCAGGAGCCGCACCTGGACCGCGGGCGAAATGTCGCCGATTTCGTCGAGGAACAGCGTGCCGCCGCTGGCCAGCTCGAACCGGCCGCGGCGCTGCTGGGCCGCGCCGGTGAAGGCGCCCTTTTCATGGCCGAACAATTCGCTTTCAATCAGGTTTTCCGGCAGCGCCGCACAATTGACGCTGATGAACGGCGCCTGCTGCCGGGAACTGCCGACATGGATGGCGCGCGCCACCAGTTCCTTGCCGGTGCCGGATTCGCCGCGGATCAGCACCGTGGCCGCGCTGTCGGCCACCTGGGCGATCTGCTCGTATACCGCGCGCATGCTGTTGCACTTGCCGACAATGTTGTCCGGCCGGTAGCGGTCGTCCAGTTGCCGGCGCAACCGCAGATTTTCCGCCAGCAGGTTTTCGCGTTCCTGTTTCTGTTCGCGGATGCCGGCCACCGCCTCCGCCAGCACGCCGGCCACCAGTTCCAGAAAGCGCAGATCGTGGCGCAGCGCCGCTTCCGCCGCCGGCGGACGGTCAATGCTGATCGTGCCGATCACCTCCCGGCGCCGGATGATCGGCACGCAGAGAAACGCCAGCCGGGTGTTTTTGCGCGCGCCGGTCAGGTTAAGAAAATCCGGCTCGCGGCTGATGTCGGGCACGATCAGCGGCCGGGCAGTGCGCGCGACCCGGCCGGTAATGCCTTCGCCCAGGGCATACTGCCCGCGCTGCAATTCATCCTGCTTCATGCCGTGCGCGGCTTCAATCACGAACACGTCCGTGCCGGGCCGGCGCAGCGTCAGCGTGCCCCGCAGCATGCCCATGCGGGTTTCCATGATATCCAGCACTTCGTGCAGCAGGGCCGTCAGATCATGCTGGTGGGCGATGGCCTGCGAGATGCGGTAAAGCACCTCCAATTCCGTGCTGGTTTCCCCGGAGCGCATAAACGGGCAATCAAATCATTTCCAGTTGCCGCAAGACCTGCTCCATGACGGCGATATTCCGGGCGGCCGCATCGGGCGCCGCCGGGTCCCGCCACAAATCCCGCAGTTGATCCAGGACCTGCCCGCTCAGGCGGGCCCGCGGATCGGCCTGGCGGGCGCGGCGGAAATCCAGCAGCGCGGAAGCCGCGGCGCTGGTCAGGTACGCCCGCGCGCGCGGATGGCGCTTGATGGCGGAAGACGGCACGGCATTTATGACCGCCTCCGTGCCGTAAGTCGCCAGCACGGAATAAGCCTTGCCGGCCTGCGGCACATTGTCCACGATCTCATCCGCCTGGAGGAACATGGCGACGTTGAAAGTGCAGGCCGTCGGGGGCACATCCGCCGCCGCGGGGAATAATTCCGGCCAATCCAGCATCTGCTGGCGCACGTTCTGGGAATTCATGGGCACGGTGATCATGCCCGGCGCCGCGTCCAGCGGCGTTTCCGCGCCATGGAAACCCCAATGTCCGTCCATGCCGATGCCCTTGAGCTGGATGAAGTACACTCCCTGCCGCTTCAGTTCCAGCAGGGTATCGCGGTAAGCGTTCTGCACCGCGGCATCGGCTTCCGTGCCGGTCAGCTCCAGGGGATGCAAGTGCGGCAGCGGGCCGCAAACTGCCGCCAGCGGCTCAAACAAATTCGACTCGAGCAAATACCGGAAAGTGGCCTTGAATTGCGGGCGCCGGCGGCTGATGGGATAATCGTCAAATTGGAAAAAATGCGTTTCCCGCAGAATCTCCCGCAGACCGGCATCGCGGCCGGCGGCGGCGATCAATTCCCGGTAAAAGGCGAAGGCGCTCGGCGCGGCCATCAGCCACAGGGCGGCCGGCACGCCGGCCGCGCGCCGGGCTTTCATGACCCCGATGATGTATTCGGCCGTCAGCCGGCCCATCGCCGCTTCGTCCGGCGCCACTTCCACCCGCACGCCGCCGCATTGAAACACTTCCGCCTGGTGCTGCATGTCCGCCTGCTCCTTGTTTTGGTTGATAAACGGGTCATAACCATGCCCCAACCCGCGGGGATTGTCAAACTTATTCCACCCCGGCGCCGGCCGTCAGGCGCGGCGGCGCGGCCGGCCGCCGGACACCATGGCGTAGGCATTATGATTATGGATGCTTTCCTGGTTCTCGCTTTCGACCTTGAACCAGGCCACGCGTGCATCCGCGCGCAGCTTCTGCGCCACCGCCCGCGCCAGGTCTTCGGCGAAACGGGGATGCTGGTAAGCCTGCTCGGTGACGAATTTCTCGTCCTCGCGTTTCAACAGCGAATACAGGCTGGCACTGGCGGCATTCTCGGCCATGGCGATCAGTTCCTCGATCCAGACCAATTCCACGCTGCGAATCTGGATCGTAACCCGCGAGCGCTGGTTATGGGCGCCCCGCTCGCTGATGGCCTTGGAACAGGGGCACAAGGTCGCCACGGGTACCGCCACTTCCACCACCAGGTCGGGCCGGACCGGCCGGCGGCGGCGGTCCAGCGCGGCCAGGAAGGCGCATTGGTAATTCATCAACGACCGGGCGCCGGATACCGGCGCGGCTTTTTCCACGAAATACGGGAACCGGATTTCCAGGTGGGCGGTGGAGGAATCGAACCGCCGGATAATGGCGGCCAGGATCGCCTCGATGCCGCGCAGCGAAATCAAACCGCGATGCTCGTTGATTACCTCAATGAACCGGGACATGTGCGTGCCCTTGAAATTGTGGGGCAAATCCACGTACAGGCTGACATCCGCCACGGTCGGCTGGCGTTTGTTCTCCCGGTCCAGCACCACGATCGGATACTGCAAGTGCTTGATCCCGGCCTTGGCGATGGGAATTCGCCGGTCGTCGGCCTCGTTTTGAATGTCGCGCATGTGCCGCGGCATGATCAATCCTTCCCGGGGATCAGCCCGCCGGAGCGCCGCGCATCAGCGCGCGCAGGTAATCCACGTCTTCCTTCACCAGCCGGTTGACTTCCCCGGCGTATTTCTCGGCGCGGAAAAAGTAACTGCGGTATTCGCAATGCACGCTGATGGCTTCGCGATAGCCGGCTTCCCGGAGGCAATCCAAAACCAGCGGCGCATTCAACATGCCGCTGCGCAGGGGCACCCAGACGGGCACGTAATACAAGCGGCCGGAGGCGGGATCTATGTCGTAGGACTGGCGCGGGCTCTTGAAGTTGACGCTGTGCAGGAACCGCCCCAGCAGGCCCAGCGCCAGCCGGGGCGGCTCGCCGGAAAGCGTCAGATGCCCCGGATCGTACTGCACGCCCAGCCAGCGCGGATCGCAATCCTGCAGCAGCCGCAACGCCGCGGAGACGTTAACCTCCAGGCAATCGCCGCTGTGGTTCTGGATGCCGCCGGAAACGCCATGCTTGGCCAGCAACTTTTCCACCTGCGCGATCCGCCGGCGGGCCCGGTCAAACAGAGCGGGAATATCGGCGCCGGCCGGCACGTGGAATCCGCCCGCCCGGATTTTCCGGATGTCCAGTTTGTTGAGGGTTTCCAGCAACCGCTCGACCACCGCGTCTTCTTCATCGAAAATATCGCACACCAGCCGCACAATCGGCACGCCATGGTCGCTGAAGATTTTCCGGACTTCCGGCAGCTTGGCCGGCGCGCTGGCATGGGTCACGGCGCTGGACTGGCGGCAGGGCATGTCCACGCCGTCAAAACCCGCCGCTTTCAAGGCGCGGGCCTGCTCGGCGGGCGGCTGGCTGTCGCACCACTTGCTGAAGGCGATCAACTGATACATGGGTTCCCCTTTTTTTTGTTTACATCCCACAGCCATCTATGCTAAATCGAAACATAAAACACAGAGGTTGAAGCGGGTTCCACGGCTGTTCGATATTGGAATTGGTCCGCCCGTAAAACCTTAACACCCTAACACTTTAAAACCTTCAAAACTTTAACGTTGAAATTGGCCTAGTATATCACAATTGCCGGAATAGCAATCGAAATTTCTTGATTCCGCGCATCACGGCCTTGAATTCAAGGAGGGGGCATGCACCGCTTCAGCATCGGCGCCGTGGTTGGTCTGGCCGCAACTTTGATCTTCGCTCTCCCGCCGCCGGTCCGCGCCGACACCCCCCCGGCCCGCCCGCCTTGCCGCATCGCGGTGGTCCGGGACGGCCCCAGCGATTATTTTGACACGCTGGCCCGCCTGGTCCGGCAGGAACTGGAAATCCTGGCCGGCGACGAATACCGGTTCGAATTCCGCGACGGCACGGAATTCAATGCCGGCTGGGATGCTCAAAATGCTCCGGCCGTGCTGGACCGGGCGCTGGCCGACCCGGAGGTGGACCTGGTCCTGGCGGCAGGCATCCTGGCGGCCCAGGCGGCGGCGCGTCCGGAACGCGCGCTGACCAAGCCGGTGATCAGCGGTTTCGTCCAGGACCCGGATGCCGCCGGCTTGCCCTACAGCACCAATGGCTATTCCACAAAAACCAATTTCAACTTCGTGGTCGTGCCGCTGCGCAGCCTGCGCGACCTGGAGGTTTTCCGCCAGTTGACGCCCTTCACCAACCTGGCTATCATCGCCGACGGCATCATCGCCGAGCACCTCGACAACATCGCCGGCCAGGTCCGGGAAGCTTCGGCGCATTTCAACGCGGAAATCAAACTCGTGCCGGCCGGGGATAACGCCGCGGAAGTGCTGGAGCAGCTCGACCCGGAAGCCGACGCCGTGTATCTCACGCCGGCGCTGCGCATGCCGCCGGAGGAATGGCGCGCGCTGATCGCCGGGCTTAACCGGCGCAAATTGCCGACCTTTTCCCTCATGGGCTATGCCGATGTCGAAGCGGGCGTGCTGGCCGGGCTTTCGCCGGAAGGCAGCGAGCGCCTGGCGCGGCGGATCGCCTTGAACATCCAGCAGGTGCTGGAGGGCGTACCGCCGGAACAACTGCCGGTCGCCATGCCGGTGGAAGAAAAACTGGTCATCAACGAGGCCACAGCCCAGGCCATCGGGTTTTCGCCCAGCATCGCCGCCATGACCCGGCACGATTTCATCGGCCGCCAAACCCGCGTCCGCGGCGCGCCGCTGAACATGCCCGCCGTGCTGGCCCTGGCGCTGGCCAACAATGTCAACCTGGCGATCAAGCAGGCGGAATTGGACGGCAGCCGGCAGGAACGCAACCAGACCCTGAGCGGCCTGCTGCCGCAGGCCGATGGCTACGGCGAATATTCGCGCATTGACCGGGATCGCGCAGCCGGCTCCATGGGCATGCAAGCCCGCTCCGAAACGCGCGCCGGCATCCAGTTCTCCCAGGAACTCTACAACGATCCGCTGATCAGCCAGTACCGCGCGGCGCGGCAGTCCTACGCCGGCATGCAGGCCGCCCTTGAGGACACCCGTCTGGACGTTATGGCCGAAGCCGCGGAGGCCTACCTGCATTATCTCCAAACCGAGGCGCTGCTGCAGATCGAAGACGACAACCTGCAGCTGACCCGGAGCAACCTGGAATCGGCCCAGGCCCGCCGCCAGGCCGGCACGGCGGGGCCGGAAGAAGTGTTCCGCTGGCAGGCCCAGGCCGCCACCCAGAAGGCGCGCGTGATTGCAGCTTCCGTGGACGTAGACCGCGCGCGCATCAATCTCAACCAGATCCTGGGAGTTGCCCTGACCTGCCAGTGGCAAACCGCCCCGATCCAGCCCGGCGCCCCCGGCTTCTTCCTGCTCGGCGGCCGGCTGCACGCCTTGCTGACCGACCAGGACAGCCTGGATGATTTTGAAGCTTTCATAGTGCATTACGGCCGCAGCCATTCGCCCCTGCTCACATCCCTGGATCGCTCGATTGATGCGCAGCGGATTCTGGCCGCCCAGGCGCGGCGGCGGTTCGTCCTGCCGGATTTCAGCGCCGGCTTCAATTACGGCCATGTCTTTGACCAGGATTTCGAGGGAGAAACGCCGGCCGGCGCCGGCCCAACCGCCGACGATGACGAATGGACTTTCCAGTTGCAGGCCCGCCTGCCGCTGTTTGAAAGCGGCCGTCAGGTTTTCACCCTCAAGCGCGCGCAGGCGCAACTCGAGCAGCTGCGCCGGACGCGGCAGCGCGCCGACCAGTTGACGGAGCGCAACATCCGCGGGGCGCTGTACGCCATTTTCAGTTCCTACCCCAACATGCAGTTGCAGGAGACCGCCGCCGATTATTCCCGGCGCAACCTGGACGTGATCCGCGAAAAGTACATCCGCGGAACCGTATCCATCCTCGATCTGCTGGACGCGCAAAACCAGTCCTTCACCGCCAGCCAGAACGCCGCCCTGGCGGTTTACGGTTTCCTGCAGGACATCTACAATTTGCAGCGGGCGATTTCCTGGTTTGAATTCAGCCGCAGCGAGGCGGAAAAAGACGCCTGGGCGAGCCAGTTCACCGCTTTCCGCGGCCAGGCTGACCGCGCCCCGGCCGGCCGCCGCTGAAGACGAGAGTGTTTGAAAAGCTGGGGCCGGGGGTCAGTGTGCGGGAGGGAGGGGAGAGGGGTTGCGCCAGAGGTTGAATCGGGTTCAACGGTTGGTTGAGTTTGGAATTGGCTCGCTCCTGAACCCCTGAACCTCCATCAACCCCCTGAACCCTGAACCTCCATCAACCCTTAAACCTTAAAACTACCAAATCAGGGAATAACATATGCGTCCAAAATCAAACCTCATCGTTGCCGCCATGCGCTGCCTGTGGCCGGCCCTCCTGGCGGCGGCGCCGGGCTGCACCCGGAACGCGGAACCCCCGCCGCCGGTCATCCGGCCGGTGGTGACCATGCCCGTGCCGGCGGCAGGCCAGGGCGCCCGGCGCGCCTTTTCCGGCGCCGCCCGC
>JAXGSX010000071.1:0-13825 GCA_040775225.1 Kiritimatiellia bacterium
AATCAATAGCCCGCAATGGGTATGCGGCGCCATGATGCCGCCAATCATCAGGAGGAATGAAAAAAACATGAAAACGCGAAAAACCTTCTCCAAACTGGCAATCGAGCATCCGGATGAATTGCTTTTCGGCCGGGCACCGCACCCGGTGCGCACCCGCCAGGGGCTGATCATAGGCGGGGGCACGGTCTATCCGGAATTGAATTTTACGTTGCCGCCCGTTGCCATCGAAGCCGCCACCATGCCGGCCATCCGCCGGGAATACCGCGCCATTATCCGGAGCGCCGCTGAACGCGCCGCGGCTCTGGCCGCGCCCGGGTTGGTGGTGGAGTTCGAGACGCTGCCGCCCATGGTGGAACATCCCGAGTGGGGGATTGAACTGACGGGCATCCTGCTGGAGGAACTGGAAAAGCTGCGTCAAAGCCAGGGCCTGATCAGCGCGCTGCGCATCACGCCGAATGACACGCGCGAAATGGAGCGCCCGCCGCGGATGCGGCAAGGGCCGTGGTTGGAAGGCATGCTCCAGGTGTTCGAAGGCACGGCGCGCCTGGGCGCGGAACTGCTCAGCATCGAGTCGGTGGGCGGCAAGGAACTGCATGATGAAGCCCTGACCAATTGCGACCTGCCGGGAGTGATTTTTGCGCAGGCGGTGCTGGGCGTCAGGGACATGGATTTCCTGTGGACCGGGTTGAAGGATATTGCCGACCGGCACGGCGTGATTTGCGCGGGCGATACCGCCTGCGGCTTCGCCAACACCGCCATGGTGCTGGCCGACCGCGGCATGATTCCGCGCGTGTTTGCGGCGGTGGTGCGGTCAATCAGCGCCGTGCGGTCGCTGGCGGCTTACGAATGCGGGGCGGTGGGGCCGGGCAAGGATTGCGGGTACGAAAACGTGTTTCTTAAAGCCATCACCGGCTGCCCCATGTCCATGGAGGGCAAGACGGCCGCCTGCGCGCACTTGAGCGCTGTCGGCAATATCGCCGCGGCGGCCTGCGATCTCTGGAGCAACGAGTCGGTGCAGGATATCAAGCTTTTGAGCGGGATGGCCCCCGTCTGTTTCATGGAACAATTGATCTATGATTGCCGCCTGATGAACACCGCCGCCGCGGATGGCCCCGCCGCCGCGCGCCAACTGCGGGACTGGCTGGTGAAAAGCGATGCGAGCCTTGACCCCCAGGCATTCATCCTGGCGCCGGAAAACGTGCTGGCCATTGCCCGGGCGATCGTGGTGGCGCCCGGCCGTTACCGGGCCGCGCGCGCGGCGGCGGAACAAACCATCAGCCTGCTGGAAGAAGCCCGGCGGGCGGGGGCGGTACACGTCAGTCCGCGCGAGCAGCCCTGGCTGGAGCGCATGCGCGATGCTTTGGCGGAAATGCCGGAGCGGGAAGATGATTTCATCGCGCAGATGCTGCCATTGGTGGATGCGCAACGCTGCCGGCTGGAGGAATACGGGCTTTAATCCCGGGAAGCACAATGCCGGCGCCGGTAATCGGCGGGGGTGGCGCCGGCGGTTTTGCGGAAGACGCGGGAAAAGTAGCTCTGATCGGAAAAACCGCACTCAAAGGCGATGTGCACGAGGCTTTTATCGGTGCGGGCGAGCAGCTCGCGCGCCCGATCAACCCGCAAGTGCGTTAAAATTTTAGTGAAAGATTGTCCGGTATGCGCGGTGAGCATATGTGAAAAATGGCTGGGCGACATGCCAACGGCCCGCGCGGCGGAATCGCGGGTCACTTCTCCGTCAAGGTGTTGCCGCAGGTATTCCAGCGCGCGTTCCAGGATGTGCGCGTGCGGATTGTAATGGCGGCGCGGGCCGGATGTAAATTGCGACAGCGCGTCATCCACCCATTTTTGCGTCGCGGCCTGGCTGCGGAGCGCAGGCAACCGCAGCATGGCCTTGTGGAGCACGCCGGCCAGCGGCGCCGGGTCGCCGCCGGCCTCCAAAGCGGCGCGGTAGCACATGACCGCCATTTCCATGGCGATGTTCCGGGCGCGCGCCATTTCATCCGGCGGCATGCCGGCCAGGATGCGGCAGGTGATGCTGCGCGCCCGGTCGGCGTCGCCATCCCGCACCGCGGTCAGCAGGGCCGGTTCTTCGCGTAAATATACCAGCCGCGCATCCGGCTGCCGCCAGTTTTTAACCGTGTGGATGGCTTCGGCCTTGTCGCGCTCGCGCCTGGCTGCCAGGCGCTGTTGCAGCATCCGGGCGCCGTTCAGGAGATTGCGGCTTTCCGCCAGCTCCAGCAGGGCCGCAATTGCGGCGCGAATGCGCGCCGGCGGCAGCGTCTGGCCGGCCGGGGTTTCCGGGGCCACACCCACCACCACCAACCCGCCCAGCAGGAGATCGTTCAGCATCAGCGGCACGGCCCATAACAGGCAGCCGGCCGGGCAGATTCCCAGGCAGGATTCGCCCCAACGCAACGCTTCCGCCACCGCGTCGCGCCGGATGGCGCAACACGCGGCCGCCGGCGCGCATTGCCGGCAGACGGCGCGCCCGTAAAATATCGTTCCCGCTGGCGCGACGCAGACCAGGGGAAACCCGGTCAGGTCCATGTAAGTTTTTTGCAGGTTGCGGAAATCCGCCGGACCGAGCAGGCGGGCGGGCGATGCCGGCGCGGACGGCGTCTGGCGGGCAGGGATTCGGCCCGGTCTGCCGGCGCCGGGATGTGGCGTACGTGGCTTCATGCGCTGGATTGCTCCGGGCGCTTCAGGCAGGTTGCTTGCCGGACGGGGGCGCCAATTTCTTGGTCAGGACAAACATCTTGAAGGCATCGGTGGCGACGACGTCTTCCTCGTGGAACCCCTGCTTCAGACAGAGTTTCAACGCCTGTTGCATCTGGTCCGTGCCCCGGAAATTTACATTCTGGTAATGCCGGTCGAAACAGAATTCCATGGCCTTGCGCATCAGCATATCGCCGTAGCCGCGGCCGCGGCAGTCCTTGCGGACGAATACCCGGCGCAGCAAGGCGGTATCGGGAGAATCCTCCTTGATGGCGACGGTGCCGATAATGCGGCCGTCTTTTTCCGCCACAAGGAAAATATCCTTGGCGCCGCTGTAATAGGCCGAGGGATTATCCAGGTCGTGCCGGGCGTAAGCGCCCTGCACGGCCCCGAATTCATCGCGCATGATTTCATCAATCAACTGGCGGACCTGCTCGTTATCGGAAGGTTGAATCTGGCGTATCGAAATCATGGCATGCTTTCCTGCTGCGGACGAATCCGCTTCATTGGGGGTGTGTCCCGGCGTCCGGCGCGCCGGCGTTTGACGGGACGGCGGATGCGGGGAGTTCCAGTTCCGGCCGGCGGCGCGGTGGGGCGTTTTCTTCGCGGTCGGGATCAGGCTTGGCCAGGTCGCTGGCGGTCCAACCCTTGAGCCACATGTTGGTGGCATCGCCCATAGCGGCATGGCGCCGAGCGGTTTCCTCCAGGGCGCGCTCCGGGGTGTCCAGCACGTAGGGGGTGATCATGACCAGCAATTCACGCCGGGCTTTCTCATCGGTGTCGGAGCGGAACAACAGGCCCAGCAGGGGAATACGGCGCAGGAACGGGATACCGGAATTGCCGGTGGATTCTTCGGTGCTGACCAGCCCGCCCAGCACGATGGTCCGGCCGTCGTTGATGGCAACGGAGGCGTTCAATTCGCGGGTGGTGATGATCGGCACCTTGTTCTGGTCAATGGTCACATCGCCGCCGGTGTTGTCTATGGTTTGTTCGATCTCCATCACCACGAAACCTTTTTTGTTGATGCGCGGCGTCACGTTCAAGTCAATGCCGATGTCGGTATATTGATACGCCGACTGCTGCACGCCGCCGGAGGATAAACTGGTGGACGTGACGATCGGCCGTTTCTCGCCTACAAGGATTTTGGCTTCGGTGTTGTCGGTGGTGAGGATGATGGGCGTGGAGAGAATGCGGGCGTCGGAGGACGTGGCCAGCATGTTCAGCACGGCGTCAATGTTGAAATCAAACAGCGTGAAATAATAGGTCAGCCCGGAAAGATCGCCGGCGGGGCTGTCGCCGATGGTGTTGATGTTGGCGGCATTGCGCAAGGCGCCCTGGGTGCCGACGCGGCTGGCGCCGGAAAAACCCAGGAATGCCCGGCGTTCGCCGGATTGTTTTTCGTTGTAGGCGATCATGGAGCGTTGCAGCCAATCCACGCCCATGCGGGTGTTGTCGTCCAGGTTAACTTCGATGATGACCACCTCAATCAGCACCTGGGAGAGCATGATGTCCACCTTGGACAGGACATCCTCAATCACCGCCATGTCGGTTTTGCTGGCCATGATCAGCAGCGCATTGATGCGGGGGTCGGCGATGATTTTAACGTCATCGGAGAGCCGGCCTTCAATGGTGATTTCACCGCTGGTTTCGCGGGCGGCGGCGGGCTGGGTTTGGGCCGGTTGGGGAAAAGACGGCGGCAATGGCCGGGTGCGGCTGTCGTCCTGTTTCTTGTCGGCGGGCGTCTTGGCGGTCGAGGATGACTTGGAGGCGCCGACGAGGCTGTTTAAAACGTCCACCACCTTCTCGGAATCGGCGTATTCCAGGCGGATGACCTTGATGGAGACATCCGGCTCAACTTGTTTGTCGAGGGCGGAGATGATGTTGTCGAAAAAATCGAATTGGTCCGGCCGGGTGATGATGATCAGAATGTTCGTGCGGTCGTCGGCGACGATTTTCACCTTGCCCTGGATCAGGCTGCGGTCCATGGAGCCGGCGGTGGATGTGCTGGCCGCCGCCGGGGTGGGCGGCTGGCCGGGCCGGCGGAGCGGCATGCGCGCGGCAAGCAACTGCTGCCGCAGGAGCGAGGCGCGATTGTCCGTGGTCTGGGTGTCGGCAATTATGGCCTCGATTTTCGACTGGATTTCGGAAGCCTTGGCGTAATTGATTTGAAAAATCCTGAATTCCTCGCGCGAACCCATGGGGAGGTCAATCAATTCCAGGACTTCCGCGATCCGTTTCAGGTTGACGGCGGCGTCGGTGATCAGCAGGCAATTAATGCGCTCCAGGGGAATGATCTTGCCGTTGGGGCTGACGAGATTCTGCAGCGTGCCCTGCGCCTCGGCAATTTCCAGGTGCTTCAGTTCCATGATGCGGCTGACCAGGTGGCCGGTGTCGCTGACCTTTTCATCCAGCGGCCCGGTCATAGTGGACATGCCGGACTGGCGGGCGACGCCGATGGGGACGACTTTCAGGAACTTGTCGCCCAGCGGCACCAGGGCGATTCCATGCATGCCCAGGATGCCTTCAATCGCCAGCAGGGCTTCGCGCCGGGGAATGCGGCGCGGGCATTTTAAAGTAATCTTCGCCGCCGGGACGTCCGGCGCCTTCATCAACGCCCTGCCGGTCCATTCGCTGTATTGCTTTAATACTTCATCCACATCCCAGTTTTCATATTTCAAACGCACCAGCGTTTCATCCGCATTGGTTGTGACCATATCCGCTTCCCAATCATCCTCCTCTTCGTCCGATGCAGCGGCGGCCGGGGGGGCATCTGCGGCGGCCGGGATGGGGACAAACCCGGGAAAAGGAGTCGCGGCGACTGGAGCGGCAGTGGGCCGGCCGGCAGTGTCGTCGCTGCCGTCCCGCAAGCTTTTTGCCGGCTTTAGGGCCGCTGGGCCGGCCGGCGGCTCCGGATCGGCGGCGGCCGGCATGACAGCCGGCGCGTCCGGCGCTGGCTGCCCCGGGCCGGCGTTCAACGGGAAGAAAGGACGCGGAGCATTGGTCGCCGGCGCAGCCTGGAAAAAATCCGGCGGATTGGTGGTTCCCGGCGCAAATCCGAAAACCGGCGGCTTGGATGTTGGATTGGCGCCGGCAGTTTCGTCCGCGGCGTGCAAGCCGGCCGCGGCCAACAGACCGATGGCCGCCGCGGCCGCCGGCAGGCATTTTGAAAATTGGCGGTGCATGTTCAATTTCAGATCCTGGGCAATGCAGTTCATCGCCACCCTGAAAATCAGATTGGTTTACGGTTGACTGCCGGTAAGCAGTATGCCAAAAAATCGGGCAAAGGGCAATATATTTACGCTTTATTCCGCCGGCTCCGGCGCCGGCGTTTCCGCTGGTTTGGCCGGCGGATTGGTTGCAACCTGGCCGGCGGCAACGGTCTGGGCGGCGGGCTGCGGCGGCTGGTTTGTGGCGGCGGCAGCGGTATCGGGCGGCAGCCGGCTGTAAACGCACACTATGACAAAATTGCCCTTTAATTTCAGTTCCTTGCCGGAAACGACGGAGACGCTCAATTCTTCCATATCCATGACGGCCGGCTGCTGTTCCAGGGCGTAAATAAAACGGGTTAAGGCTTCCAGGTCGCCTTCCCATGTGCAATCAATCAGCAACTCCAGCAAATCGCCGAATTCCTTTTCCTTCTGGGCATTGCGTTTGATCAAAGTCAGCTTGCTTTCACCCGCCAGCCGTTCGAGCAGGCGCAGGTAGTCGGCGGTGACGTCGCGGTCGGCGGGATGGCGGTCCACGCCGGTGCGCAGCTTATCCATGCGTTCCATCCAATGCGGGCGCTGGTCAACCAGGCGTTGGGCGAGTTTGATTTGCTCGGCGACGGCCTGGCGGTAATGGCGCAATTCTTTCCAGGCGGCCAGGCGCGGTTGCACCAGCCAGTAGGTAAGCCCTGCCAGCAAGACCAGGCCGGTGCACCAGCCCAGGATCAATTCGCGTTGGGAGATTTTCACTTGGGCTCCTCCGGGAAGCGGGCGTTCATCTGGAAGGTTTGCACCGTGACATTGCGGCGTTTGCCGGGCTGGACGCTGCCCATTTCAATCTGGTCAAACAGCGGACAATCGTCGAGCGCTTGTTTGAAGTCATATATGGGTTCGACGGTTTCGGCTTCGCCGCGCAGAATGATGCTCCGCCCGCGTTTGAAGTGGAAGGAGGTGATGTTGGCGCCGGCCGGCAATAGACGGCTGACTTCCCGGAGCGCTTCCAGCGCCAGGCGGTTGCGCGCCAGCGATTGTTCAAACGACCGCAATTTGCGCTGCAGCATGCGCACTTCATCCGCCGGCGCCTTCAGCGTCTGCATGCGCGCGTCCAGCCGTTCGGTGCGCATCCGCTCCAGGCGGTAGCCGCTGAAAAACGCCGCCATGCCGGCCATCCATACCGCCAGCATCACGGCGGAAATCAGCATTAATTGACGTTTTAATTGCCGCGCCGCCGCCGCCGCCCGCCAGGCGGCGGGAATGAAGTCCATGACCGATTTTTCGCCCTGGGGCGCGGAGTGCGGTTGGAACGGCGGAGTTAGCATGCGCTGGGCGATGGAGGAACTCAAGGGCGGCAGGTCGGCCAGGGGGGCGAATTCCACCGGGCAATTCAATGCCTTGGCCAGCATGTCCCGCCAGACAGGGATTCCTTCCCCGGCGCCGGCTTCCGGCAGTGCGACGCCTCCGGCGGAGCCGTCCCGGGTATCCGTCCTGGCTCCGGCTTGTCCGCCGCCGGACCAGAAACGCAAACCGGCTATTGCGTCGGGACCTTGTTCGATATCCAAAGCCAGGTTCAAATTCTGAATTTCCTGTAAAAGTTCGCCGGCAAATTCATCCGGCGGCAGTTCTTCCGGGAAGCGCATCAGGTTGAAAGACAATGGCTGCCCTTGCTGCACGGTGATGAGCAGAATCTGGCCCGCCTCAATGATGCCGAAAACGTTCCGGCCGGCGCCGGAGTCCCGGCCGGCCAGGTAATCGCGGATTACTCGCCACCAGACTGCCGGCTCGGCGTCCAGCCTCCGCAAATCCAGCCCGGCGCCGGCACAGAGCGCGCCGATGGACTCCACGGATTCCTTCTGCACGCCGGCCATCAATACCCGCCGGCGGCCGTCGTTGCTCGCCAGGACTTCGTAAGCGATGGCCATATGGTCGTCGGGAAACGGAGAAATCTTGTCCATCTGCAGTTGGATCATGCTGTCCATTTCCGCGGCATCGCAGGCCGGCAGCGTCATGACGCGGATCAACATGCGTTCCGAGGGCAGGGCAAAGGCTGCCGGGCCGGCCAGGGCGGGAAATTGCTTCCGGAGCTGCGCAGCCAGGGCCTTGGGGTCCGCGGCCGCCGCCTCGTCAATTTCCAGCGCGCCGGATTCCGGCGGGGCGTAAACCGGACCGTCCGGCCCCGCCGTGACGGCGGTCCAGTGGAAAGTGTTGCCGCGCCGGTACATGCCGGTGATTATTTTCTTGCCGATGCGCATAACCCGATATTGTCCATGATTGTCAGGAGTCTGTCAATTCCTATCGCCGCAGACTCATTCAGCGGCCCCTTCCGTCCACTTGAGAATTTGCAGCTTTTTCCCTTCGAGTTTGACGATGCAGTTGATCTGCACAACCATATCCTTCACCTGGCCGACCGACTTCAGGTTGAAGATGGCGTTGTGCTTAAAGGCAGGATTGTCGCCCGGTATTAAATTCAGGAGCGCTTGCAGTTCGTTTAAGTCGTTAGCAGTGTATGGGATATCGTCCGAAGTGCCGATAATACCGTCGGGGCCGGCGCGCGAATCAATGATCTGCTGGGCGAGCAGCGAGTCAATATTATAATAACCCATCAGGGTGTCCAGGTCGGCGGCGTTGATGTTGAGTTTGCCGTCGGAGGGATACACTGTGAAAAAGCCCGCCAGCGCGTCATAGACCGTAATTTCCCGGTCAGGAATGATTTCGTTAAAACCCTTGATCAGGATCAACTCGTCCACCGTGTCGAGCATCCGGTTTTTGGCCTTGTAGGGCGGATCAAGGCTTTCATAATAATCCGATTCTGCGCCGTTCAAACGCGTATCATCGTACTCATCCACCCAGTCCACCAGCGTGTCCACCAGCACGATCCCGATATCCCATGGCACGCCGGCCTGTTCCAGGATGGATGCCATCCGTATTGCCGCCAGTTTGTATTCATCTGATACGGGAGGGTTAAGCAAATCCTGGAGCAGCTTGACCAGGTCAATTTTGCCGTTTTCCGGAGTGATGGACACCTTGATGAGGCCGCTGCCCAATTCGCGCTGTAATTCGGCGCCGCCGCCGTTGAAGATTGCCAGGGTGGCCGCGCGCATGTCTGTGTCCTCGCCCAGCGATATATACGATTCCGAGTCGTGGTTTTGCAGGGCCGGGTCGTCGGTGGCGAACATGGCCATGCGCGCCAGTTCCAGTCCGGAGCGCGCCAGATATTCCGCCTGCAATTTGCGCCGCCAGGTGGAGGTGATGCGCGCCTCGATGTGCATGTCGAAGGCGAACGCCAGCACAAACATCGAAAGCAGGCCGACCACCCACAAAACCACCACCAGGGCCGAGCCATCGCGGGTGTGTTGGTTCGTGCCATCCCCCCCGTGTTCCGCCTGTAGCGGCCGCACGGTGTGCGGCAATCCGGCTGAAATTTTCATCTCAATATTGACGTTCATTGTTTTATCACACATGCCGGGCCGCCCCTATTACGGATGGGACAGGGGCGCCACGGGTATCACGATCGTCCGCCGCAACTCCACCGGGTCGTCGCCCGGTTCCAGCGGCGTCAGGTAAAGCGACATTTCCACCGCCAGGGGCAGGGTGTTGGTCAAGGCGTCCTCCCATTCCTCTTCCCATTCCCAGCCGTCATCGCCGGCGTTGGTGGAGACGCGGCAATCCAGGCCGACGATATTGGCGGCGATGAAAAAAGGTTCCTCGTCTTCCGGGTCGAAATCGTCCAGCAGGCCGGTATAAGGCGGCCAGGCGCGGGCGGCCAGCGCCGGCTGCCCGTCCTCGTCCTCTTCCACGGAAAGCTGCAGCCGGTGCAGCCCGTGGTGCAGCGGAGATTCCGGCGGGAGCAGTTCGGAGCCGTTTTTTACCCAGCTGACGATATCGCGCGCCTTTGTGCCTTCGCCGTTGTCCTCCAGCCAGAAACCGAACCCCGTGGGTGGCGCGCCGGCATTGGTGGAGTAGGGGTAAAAGGCCGAGCGCAGCCCGGCGGCGATCTGTTCCATCATGAATTCGCCGCGGTTGAGATTATCCGCCATCGCCGTGCCGCGCTGCCAGGCGCGGGTGATGCTGTGGAACGTGCCCATGGCGATGGCCATGGCGGTGGCCATGATCGCCAGGGCGATCAGCAGTTCCAGCAGGGTGAATGCCCGTTGCGCCGGGCGGTAATCCGCGACCGGATGGCCGGCCGGGGCAGGACGCGGCATCCGGCCGCGGCTCCCAGCGCGCCCGGCATCACCCCAGCGTAACGGGAAACCGCCGGCGCGGCACGCGTTTGAAAGCATGTTCATACCGGTTCAATATAGCTCCAAAGACCGGTTAATTCAATACAAACATCGCATGCATATATCGGCGGCGTCCGGCGGGGGGGTGCGTCAAAATCAGATAAAAAATTGACTTTAATACGGAGAACTTGTAGCATGTTCGGGTTTTTCCGGGCGATTAGCTCAGTTGGTTAGAGCACTACCTTGACATGGTAGGGGTCACAGGTTCGAGTCCTGTATCGCCCACCACCCTTCGCTGTATGCCATTGCATGGCGTAAGCTACGGCTGGCACGCCAGCCTTCGCCTTAGGCTACGGCTGGCGCAGCCGGCCACAACCAGCAGCTTACTCAAAAATTTGTTGGTGCCGGGACTCTCCCGGCCCGGTAAACCGTTGGATCGGAAGTGTGGCGGGGGTGCCCCGGATCAAGGAAGTGCGCAATTTTTCACATCGGTTGGATGCACTGAGCATAATTCGGATTTGGGATTGTGGCATGATTATCCGGACTTATGCGTATCCGCGGGCGGGATTGGTCGGTAATCCTTCCGACGGGTATTTCGGCAAGACCATCTACTTCGTCTTCATCAATTCCGGGCGTTGCCCTGGCTGCCTCTTCTCCGGCCCCGCGCTCAAATTCGATCGTCTTGGCGTCCTTGGCGTCTTGGCGGTTGTGCTTTGGCATGGATTTGCCATGGTTTAGATGGGCAACAAAATGGTGCAGTCATTTTATCTTGTGATTTCCGTCATACGCTCAAAACCCACGGCTGCATCATTCTCGGAAAAGACCGCCATTCGACCGTGCTCATGGCAGGCTCGGCAGGGAATCAGGCCGATGGCGTGACAAGCGCCTTTATTCCGCTTCGCGGGATCATCCTCTCATTTTGGCCATATTTGCCTGAGGTGGAGCTAACCGCCCGCCTGCCAAGTCGCGGGTAGGTCCCTGGTGAGCCGCAAGAATGACGCAGCCGTGGCGCAAAACCGCAATACCCCGCAAAAAAGATTGCGTTTGAATGAGAAATTGCCTATTATCTGAGCTGCAGCGGGCAAGTCCAGTCCGGTTCATCGGGCGAACCGAGATCAACAATATCTCCATCTTAACGTTTTTTTGGCTTTGTGGGTTAATATGCCTTGTTCGAGCAAGGCAATCCGGGGGCGGAGCAAACCATGGATGCCTGGCTTCAGCAAGGTCATTATCAAGGGATTACCCTGCAGTTCCGTAAAAAACAACGCCACGCTGGCCGGTAAATGGCTGCAAATGGGAGGACTCCAGGATGGAAACAAGAAGAACATGGCCGCGGGTGTGTGCTCTTTTGTTAACCCTCAGCGGCGGAGCGGCCGGCCTCAGGGCCCAGCTTGTGCAGGATTTCTCCACGTTCCTGGGGGGAACGGGGAACGACAGCGCCCAAGCCGTTGCGGTTGCGCCTGACGGGTGCATTTGGGTGTGCGGGTACACGGAGTCCACGAATTTCCCGGTGGTCAATCCAATCCAGGCGCAAAGGCAGGCCAACCAGGATGCGTTCATAAGCAAGTTCAGTCCGGATGGGGACACCCTGTTGTTCTCGACGTACCTTGGGGGCAGCAGCGGCGCTTCCCTCGCCATGGGGATTGCCGTGGATGGCGAAGGTGACGCGTACGTTTGCGGCTACACGGATGCCGATAATTTCCCGACGCTCAATGCCTTTCAACCGGCGCGGAACGGATACTGGACGGACATGTTTATCTGCAAGCTGGATGCTTCTGGCGCCTTGATCTATTCGAGTTATCTGGGCGGCTCGATGTTCGATTACGCCTATGACGTTGCCGTGGACACTTCCGGCTGCGCCTACGTGGCGGGTAAGGCCTGGTCCACGGACTTCCCGACGGTCAATGCTTTCCAGCCGACCAACAAACTTTCGAGCGGCTACAACTTTACGGTGACGAAGGTGGCGGCCGGCGGCACTTCGCTGGTTTATTCCACGTATCTGGGCGGAACGGGAAGCGGCCACGACTATCCGAGCGTGGCCGTCACGCCGGAGGGAATCGCCTGTTTCGGCGGGGCCACCACTTCAACGAATTATCCGGTCACGTCCAACGCCTACCAAATGGTCCATGCCGGGCCTTCGCCCAGCAGTTGGGATGCCGTGGTCAGCGTGTTTTCCGCCGACGGGTCGGCGCTGACCTATTCCACGTTTCTGGGGGGAGCGGAGGACATTGACCAGGCCACGGATGTGGCGATCGGCACCAACGGCGCGATCACGTTGGCGGGGATTACCCAGTCGGACGATTTCCCCGTGACCAACGCGGTCCAATCCGCCATTTCAGGCCAGCCGGATTATTTCGTGACGCAGTTCACTCCGGCGGGAGACGCCCTGGTCTTTTCGACATACCTCGGCGGCTGGGACTGGGACTACGGGAAAGGCGTGGCGGTTGGCGACGATGGCTCGGTCGTCGCGCTCGGGCATACGGTTTCACCCAACTACCCGGTTTACCGGGCCTTCCAGCCCACGCGACCCGGGGATTACGACTGTGGGGTTTCCATGCTGGTTCCCGGTGGCAGTGCGTTCGAGTATTCGACCTATCTGGGCGGCAGCGGAGCCGAATTTGGCTACAGAGTTGTCCTGGATGCCGGCGGGAACGCCATCTTGATCGGCCGGACGGCCTCCTCCGACTTCCCGACGACGAATGCGTTTCAGGCGGCCCGCGGCGGAGGTGAGGATGGGTTCGTAACGCGCCTGTTCCTGAGTCAGGGCGTCGCTCCCTACAAGGGTCCTTGGACCGGCGGCTATTCCGTGGTCATCGGCGGATCGAATCTCGGCAATGGAACCGACATCACCAACGTGACGCTGTGCGGCGCGAACGTCGCCTCGATTGACAGCCAGAGCGCCACCCAGGTGGTGGTGACGGCCGGCGCGGGTCCGGTGGGGCAGGGCGATGTGCGAATCTATTCCCCCAGCGCCGGCGTAACCGTGAAGACCAACGCCTTTACCTATCTGAAGGCGGACCAATCCATTGTTTTTCCGGCTATTCCGGATCAGGTCACCACGAATATGGTTGGACTGAGCGCCACGGCGGACTCCGGCCGGCCGGTTAGCTTCACGGTGACCAACGGCCCGGCCACGCTCGCGGGCGGAACCAATCTTTCGTTCACGGGCGCGGGAACGGTAAGCATCGTGGCCAGCCAGGCCGGGGACGCCAACTGGAACCCGGCCCCGAACGAAACCAACACGTTTAATGTCAGCCTGTCAGACCAGGCGGCGCTGGCCTTCACCCCGGCCAGCCCGCAGGTTTATAACACCCGGCAGGGGTTACATGCTACCGGCGGCTCGGGTTCCGGGGCGGTCTCCTTTGACGTGCAGTCCGGCCCCGGCCAGATTCTGGACGGAACGAACCTCCTGGTGTACGCCGGTACGGGCACGGTCGTGGTGGTGGCAACGAAGGCGGCTGATACGATGTACAACCCGGCCTCGGCTACGGGACAGGTTGATGCGGCCAGGGCGGACCAGGTCATCGCCTTCCCGGCCATTCCAGACCAGGCTATTACGAGTACGGTTGGACTGAGCGCCACGGCGGACTCCGGCCTGCCGGTTAGTTTCACGGTGACCAATGGCCCGGCCACACTCGCGGGCGGAACCAATCTCTCATTCACGGGCACAGGCTCAGTGGTTAT
>JAXGSX010000072.1:0-13758 GCA_040775225.1 Kiritimatiellia bacterium
CATAACTTGATCAAATGCCCAGATACCTTATACCTGAATCCGTGATGAGCCTCGCCTGGGAGTTGTTCCCGTTCTCGTTCGCCGAGTACCTGGATGCCAAAGGTGTCGCCGCCGGCCTGCGCGGGCAGCAGGCGCGGCTGCGTGTTCGTAAGGGGGGAATTGGGGTCAGTAGATTTTTATATCTTCTTTACTTTCCGAGCAAAAACCCTGATATGAAAAGATGATATTTGGAAACAGGAGGTCGTTCAAGTTATTTCGCGCTTTTCCGGGAAGTAGAGGCTACCGGTGGAGTTAATTTCCCCACCATAATGCCCAGGATGGGGTCCCGCACTCCCCCCGCTCATCCGGCTCCGTGGTGGAAATCATCATCTTCTTGGTGGCTTTGCGGTATTGGCTTGCCCGCTGTAGTCTTGACGAAGGCGGGCATGCCCACCGTAGCTTTAGCGAAGGCGGGTGAGAGAATCAAGCGGTTTTCTATGGGATGCTGGTGATTCCAAACAAAATCACGCGACTGTCCGGTGTGGACAAATTTGCCATCCTTCTGATCAAATCCGCCATTTACAATGGCTGGAGTTGTTCTAGAATACGATCGAGGAGAATGGAATGTGGATTGATAGGCCCCGGGGGTATGAAAGCAGGATTGACCCCGGCGGGCTTGTTCCTCCATTAAAAGGTTGTGGGTTGCGTTGCCGGTGGATTAACCTTCCGCGCCGGCGACACAAGGTCGCCGTGGGCGTCCGGAAAGGCGGGCAGCCGTTAGGAAACCATCGGATATTAACCAAGGGATTTTCATTCCAATGACAATTAAAAGCTGGTTGGCAGTGTTGGCGGCGGCGCTGGGGATAATGAACGGCTGGACTGCGGGTGCGCCGCCGATTAAAATTCCCGTCGGCGCCCCGGCGCCGGTGCTTGACGGCAGCCTGGACGATCCGGCCTGGACCCAGGCCGCTAAAATCGAACATCTTTACCAGATCAACAGCGACACCCCGGCGCCGGAGACGGCAGTCTGGCTGCTGCGCGACAATGCGTGGCTATACGTGGGCGCGCAGTGCCGCAATTCGCAGATGGACCGGGTGGCGCAACTGGCATACGAACATGACGGGCCGGCGCATACGGATGAATCGCTGGAATTGATGATCCGGCCGACGGCCGATCCCCAGGCGGATTATTACCATTTTATCGTCAACTTTGCCGGGGTAATGGCGGATCAACGCTGCCGGGAGCAGACACGCGACCGCGCCTGGAACCCCCCCTGGCGGGCGGTGGTCGCGCGGCAAGCAGATGGGTGGACGGCGGAACTGGCCATTCCGCTGTATTGCCTGGGGGCGGATGACCTGGGCGGGATGTCCCTCAATATCGGGCGGACGCTGGCGCAAGTGGATTTGGATGCCTATGGCGCCAAGCACAGCGAAAGGCGGGTAAGCAGCGCTTTGCGGGCCGGCAACCGCGGCAGTTATCATGCGCGGGAAAATTTTACAGCGGTGGCGGGCTTGCAGGGGGTGAAGGTGGAAATGCCGTTTGCGCCGCGGATTCGGGAAGCGAAAATTGCCGGTGTCCGCCAGGCGGGCGGCACGAATATTTATTGTCTGCAGGTGCGCTTGGAGCCGGACACGCCGGTTTCCGGCAAGACCCTGCTGGAGGTGCGGGAAGATTCAAGGGGCGGCGAGCGGGTAACCTATGCCCAGCCGGTGGAGGTAGCGGGAGCAGTGGACCTGACGCTGGAAGTCCCGGCCGGCGAATTGCGGGAGCGGGAAATCCGCGTGGCATTAAAAGATGCCGCCACCGGGAGCTGCCAGGCGTCGTGGACAGTTCGGGATACCTCGGCCTTGAACGTGTTGAAGAATGCCTATGCCGGCCGGAGTTATTATACCGTGGAAGACAAGGCCGGCATCCGGGTGGAACTGGGATTGCCGCCGGCGATGTTAAAAGGGGCCGTGCTTTTGCTGGAGTCCGACGCGGGCCAACTTGCGAAAGCGGACGAGTTGACGCCGGCCATGACGGTCGAGGCACCGGTGGCGGCGCTTGCCATGGGCGATAATCCGGTGCGGGTGCGGGTGGTGCTGGACGGCCGGGAACTGGCGGCGCGGAAATTGAATCTCGTGCGGCTGGCGCCGCGGCCGGGTTATGAAACCAAGGCGGATTTCATCCGGGGCGCGCTGCTGAAAGATCAAACGCCGATTTTCCCCGTGGGCATTGATGCGGGATGCCTGCAAAGGCGCCTGGGAATACAAGGCTGCACGGAAACGGACGAGGACTTGTTCCGTTACCTGGCGGAAGATATCGGGTTGAACATGCTGACCCGACACGGCTCGTCCACGAACACCGCTTTCTTCATGGCGATGGCGGAAAAATACGGTTTTCAGGTCATCAATTGGGTTTCGCCCCAGCCGCGGCCGATCGGATGGGTTCCCGGCACCTGGCCGCCGCCGCCAGTGACCATGCCGATGCCCGAGCGCCTGGCCTTCCAGCGCAAATGGTACGAGGAACTGGAGCCGGGGCTGATCGAGGACACGGAAATCGTGCGGGATTTTAAAAATTTGATCGGCTACTACAACGTGGACGAACCCAACCTGGTCAACCCGGAGGAACGGATTGCCGCCGCCGAATGGTACTGGAAAACCGTCAATCCGCTCGATCCGTATCGTCCGCAGTTTTTGTTGTATGCCCGGCATATCCCGGTCGGCGACAATTGGACGCGCTGGGGCGATGTGCTGGGATACGATGTGTATCCCTGCCCCTACACGGGGGGGTTCCACAGCGAGCCGGCGCTGTCCACGGCTTACTACGCCTGGCAACTACGCGAGCGTTGCCGGCAGGATAACAAGTTGATGTTTTTTGTGCCATTGGCCAACCAACTCGATCCCGGGCGGGCGCCCATCGGCTTGAGCCGGGACCACATGCTTGCCCAGGCATACGCGGCGATCATATACGGGTCGCGCGGCATGATGTATTTTACACTGAGCGCGGTGGTGGGGCCGGAGGCTTGGGACGCACTGCGGACCATCAGCGCGCAGGTTAAGGCCATGGCGCCGGCGTTGCTCAATGGCGAGATCGCCCGGAATATCAAGTACACGCCGGATGATTTTGATCCGCGCGCCCGGAAATTTCCGCCGGTCAATGTGGAGGTTTTCCAGTATCCGGACGCGAACTATCTGCTGATGGCGGTAAACGTCAAGCCCTTTGCCGTGGAGACGGAATTTACGGTCGGCGGGATCAAACACGCGGCGCGGATGTTTGCCAGCGAGGGGCAAAGGGGCAAAGGGGCAGAGGGGCAGAGTGAAATGGTGTTGGATGGTGAAACGTTTAAGGACAAGATCGAGCCGTACGGTGTGCGGGCGTACCGGCTGCGATTGGACGCAGCGGCAGCGGGTGCCGCGCGCCCGGTGGAAATTGCCGTGGCGATGACGCCGGTTCCGGAGGAAACCGCGCCGGCGGCGGATGTGCCGGGCATCATCCGCCGGGTAATGCTGGGCAGGAATCACATGCCCAACCCCTGCTTTGCGCAACAGACCAATCCGGGCTGCCCGGACTTTTACCGGCCGTATTTCTGCCTGAGCGTGGACCCTTACTGGGGGCAACCCGGCAAGAGCGATTGGTTCATGGACGATACGGCGCTGTGGAACGGCCATCCTTCCCTGCGGATGTATAAGCGCAACCTGGCGGACGGCGGTTACAAAACCCGCGGCATGTTTTTCGGCGCGTATCCGCCGGTCAATCAACAGCCGGCGCAGGCGGTCTTTTCGTTGCATGCGCGCAGCGAAACGCCGGGGGCCAGCTTGTGGTTCCAGCCGCCCGGCGGCAGCCCGGTGACGGTCAAGGGCTTAACCCCGGATTGGCAGCGGCATCATTTCGCTTTCACCTTGCCGCCCGGCGGAGACGTCAACCTGGGCGTGCGTCAGTTCCTGATGTCCCCCTCGGCCGGCGCGGTGATCTGGATCAATGGGTTGCAGTTGGAAATTGGCGGGGAGCCGTCGGAATTTCAGGATGATTCCCTGCCGCTTAAAAAAAAAGCGGTAGCGGACCCGGATAATTTAATTCCGAATCCCGGGGCGGAATCCGGCGCGGCCGAAGGCTGGAGCGGGCTGGAAAATCTGCGCCGCGGCGAACTTGGGCTCCGGCGCGGCGCGGGCCATACGGGCGAATATGCCTTCTGCTGGCGCGGGCAATCGGCCGGCATTAATTCGGATTGGGTGGCGGTTGACACGCAAAAGGCCTACAAGTTGAGCGGTCATTTCCGGGCGGAATCCGGAAGTCTGACCGGTCTGATCTTCGGCGTAGTGATGGCGGATGCGCAGCGCCGGGCAATCAGGCATATCAATATCTTTTCCCTGCCGGGAACAGAGACGGAACTGGCGGCGCCCTGCCATGCGGGTGATAAGGTGCTGCGGCTCAAGGATGCGTCGCGCTGGCAGATGGGGGCGTCTTTTGCCGCGGCATTCGGCGCCGGGGCCAACCGGCTGACCTTTGACCTTGCGCCGGCCGGCATCGTTGAAATCCGCCAGGAGGAGGGGTATTGGGCGGTCTTTCTGGCCAAGCCCTGCGGGTTGGATTTTCCGGCCGGCACGACCGTGGCGGAGAACCGCGCCGGCGGCAATGGCATATTCTTGCCCAGCGCCGCCGGCGCGCAGATTTCCGGGGCATGGACGGTATTCGAAGGCGAAATCCAACCCGGGCAATGGTGGCCGGGCACGGCTTATGCGCAGGTGGTGATCACCGGGCCGGTTTTAAAGCTTGGCGCGGATGGCCCGGCGCTGCTGATGGATGATTTTGCCCTGCGGATTTTAACGGATTGATGTAAAACAATCTGAAATTAAGACAGTTGCGCCACGCCCGGATCGTCCACAAACAGGAGATAGCATTCGATCCGGCGGCTGGCGCCGTAAAGCGCGGCCAGAATCTGCCGGTAACGAAGCATTTGCGCCTGGTATTTTTCCAGCAGATCACTGCGGCGCGCGCCGGTCTTGTAATCAATAATGGTGATCAGGTCGCCGGTAAGCACCAGGCGGTCCACCAAGCCGAAATTTTTCGTATCCGAGACATGCTGTTCGCATAACGTTTTGCCCGGCCGGCGGAGAATTGCCGCCACTTCGGGGCGGGACAGGAAGCGTTCCAGGCATTGCCGTTCCGGCGGCGCCAGGTCAAGATTGTCCGGCAGGACGCCCTCGAGAGTCAGGCGCGCCAGGGCCGCATGCAACCGCAGGCCGCGCGCGATACCAGCTTCGATTTCCGCCGATTTCAGCGCGGGATCCATGGCGTCCGGGTCGGGCGTCGGTTCCGATTCCGGCAGATTATACGGCGGCAACTCGGCATCATCCGGTTGGCCGGGCGCGCCGGGTCCGTAATCGTGCTGGTGTCCGCCGGTGACCGGTTCGGCGCCGGCGATTGGTTTTGACGTTGCCTGGCTGATTTTCCGGCTGAATCCTTCAAGCTTGCCGTCCTGGCCGGCCTTGAGCACCCAGGTCAGGCTGGAGATGGCGCGGGTGGCGGCGACATAGAGCAGGTTGGCCGTTTCCGCGTCCAAGGCGGCCTGCTTCCGGCTGTCGGCCGCAGTTAAAAGCGATTGCAGGCGGGATTCCGGCATGGCGGCCAGGAATTCACGTTCCTTTTTGGATAATTGCAGCGGAGCGCCGTCATCGGGGTGCAACACGATATCGGGTCGGTTGCGTTCTTCCTTCCATAGCACGAAGACGTGGGGGAATTCCAGCCCTTTCGTGCTGTGGATGGTGGCCAGTTTAACCCGGTCGGCGTGTTCGCCTTCCGGCACGGAGACCCAGGGCGACATTATGCGCAGGTGTTTCAGCCAGTCGGCCGGGGCGCCGGGCGCGGGCCGGTCGAAGTAGTGTTCGGCGTCATGCCAGACGGCTTCAATCAGAACCCGGGGGAAATGCCGGCTTAATTCGCGCAATGCCCGCGCGGCGGCGGCAAAGCGGAAAGGTTCCATGAAGGCGGCGGCGGCTTCCCTGATCCGCGCAAGATCCTGTTGGAACGCGGTGTCATAGCCCAAATTTTCCAAACCTTGCGGGATGAATTTGCCGTCATGCGGCATGAATAATGCCGTGAGCGCCAGGTACAAGGCTGTGCCTTCGCGCAGGCTCAGCAGTTCGCGGCCGCGCACGCCGGAAGTGGCAATGCCATGCTCCGCCAGCACGCCGGCGATTTTGTGCATATGCTCGTTGGTCCGGCACAGGACGGCGATATCGCCCCAGGCGCAGCCGGTGCTGGTTTGCAGTTGTTTTATTTGATTATGCAACTCCGCGTACAAGGCATCCTCGGACCGCCCGCAAACCGCCGGCACGGCCATAACGCGCGATATCCCGGAATAATCTTTCTTTCTGGCGCCATCGGGGGGTGCCTGGCGGTGGGCGGCATAAGGTTGGTCCTTGAATAATTCAGCCGTTAAATGGTTGAAATACTCAATCAACAGGGGAGTGGAACGCCAGTTGTAAGGCAGCGCTTCTTCCAGTAATTGCCGGCGTTTGATTAATGGCGCCAGCCAGCGGGACAGCCGGTCGGGCTCGGCCCCGCGCCAGCGGTAAATGGACTGTTTCCAGTCGCCGACGATGAAGAGCGAACGCTCGCCCGTGCCATCCGACGCTACGCTGCCGAGGATGTCGTCCATGAGCGGTTGCAGCAGTTTGAGCTGTTCGCCGGAAGTATCCTGGAATTCATCCAGCAGCAGGTGCGCGGTCCGGTCATATCCCCTTTCGTAGATTCTGGTCATCAGGACAGGGCGTTCCGCGGCATCCGCGCCATCCAGTTCCAGGAGGTTGCGGGTTACATCCTCAAAAAAGCATACGCCGCGCCGCTGTTTTTCTTCGTTGATCAGGCGCTGGTAGATGCCGTGGAAATGTTTCAGCAACGCGCCGGCCAGGCGCGCGGAATTGACGATATGTTCCGCCAGCAGCCGGCGCATGCCCGGGTATAATTTTTCAAGCTGGCCATAAACCGGCGTATGCCGGTCGCCGGCGGCGATGTTTTTGATTTCATCCAGGGAGGATTTCCGGAACAGGGCGCATCCGGCATCCGCCTGGTTCAGCGGTTGCAACAGTGGATTGACCACGCTCCGGCGCAGGTTGCCGGCGGCGCCGCCGGCGATTGCCCGCACTGCATCCTGCAGCCGTTTATATTCGGCGGCGAGCCGCGCCTGCCGGGCGCGCCAGGCGTCAACCTGGCCGGCCGCCGGCGTCCACTGCCCGAATGCCGGGTCAATATCCTTCAATTTCACCAGCAATTGTTCCGGACTTATCTGCAGCACCCGCGCCGCGATCAGGATACGTTCCGTCTCGCCAATCACCGCGGGCTGCGCGAAGAAAAGCTCATCCACCGCCAGCTGGATGCTTTGCGCGTCCTGGTCATCCGCGATGCGCGGACTGGATTCCTCGGTGGCCAGCAATTGGTGGAACAGGGCGTCAATGGTGGAGAATCGCGCCCGGGCGGCGCGCATCAGCAGGTGCAATTTTTCCGGCGGCGCCAGCTGGCCGCCGGCAATGACGTCCAGAATCCGTTTTTGCATTTCCGCGGCGGCGGCCCGGGTGAAAGTTATGGCCACCACCAGTTCGGAGCTGGAATTTATATGCGCCCGCACCGCCTGGGTCAGGCGATAGGTCTTGCCCGATCCGGCGGATGCGTTGACTAAATAACTCTTAGCCATCACCAATTTCCTCCCCGATAAAGGTCGGGGCGCAGGCAGAGCGCCTTGAAGGGACACCAGGCGCAGATGGCGGCGCGGAAGTTCGGCTTGAAAGCCGTTTGCGCCACCAGGCCGTCCAGGCGCCGCGCCACGGCGTCCATGGTCTGCCCATGCGCGGCGATTTCCGCCGCCGGCAAGTCGGCCCGGAAGCCCTCGGCGCCGCCGGCGCGCAATAGCAGGAACGCGGCATCCAATTCCCCGGCGGCCGCCCGGCCGGCGGATACCAGCAGGTGGATATAAAACACCAACTGGAAGGCATCGTTGAACTTGTTGAGCGTTTCGGTGCCGGCAATGCTCGCGGCCAGGCCGTCCCGCGGCGGCAGTGCGATTTTGTCCTTGTATTTCAAATCCGCGACCAGCCAGCGTCCGGCATGCTGCTGCAGGCGGTCAAGCCGGCCGGTCAGCCGGTATTGTCCCGCGCCGAACGCGGCCTCGAGTTTCAATTCCGTTTCCCGCACGTTGCCGGAGAAGAGCAGGGGCTCGTCCATTCCCCGTTCGCGCGCCGCGATTTCCTCAAGGTAACTCGAAAGGATTGCCTTGCGCACGGCCCGGTCGGGGATTTTATCCCGCACTTCCGCATCGGCTTCCCATTGTTCATCAAATGCGGTCTGCCAGCGGTCCAGCGGCGCGGGGCAATGCTTCATTCCGGCAAAGAAATTGTGGATGAAATTCCCGATGACCAGGTTGGCCGATTCCTCCGGCTCCAGCGCATCCGGCGGCGCAATCCGGGAGCGTTCTTCCAGCAGGAAACGGTAGGGGCAGGTAAAGAAAACCGACAGGGCGGAAAACGACCAATGGTAACGGCCAAGCCACTCGCGCAGGCCGGCGTCATTTTCAATGGCCGGCGGATTGCCCGGCGGGATCAGCGCCGCCGCCGCGACCCGGCGCCGGACGCGCGGGCAGCCGAACTCGGCCGCAAGAAAAGCGAAATGCGGGGAGGGCGCCATGCCCGCGACGGTGTCATAGCGGGCGGCGATCTGCGCTTCGGCGCCGAACGCCAGGAACTGGCGCAGCGCCAGGTCATCCGCCTCGAACATGGCCTGGTGAATCCGGGGCACATGGATCAGGTTGAGGAACGGGCCGTCAAACGGCTTGGTCGGAAATATGTCGCGATCCATCGGCAGCACCAGGGTGCGGCGGTAAGGCACGCCGGTCGTCTCGCCCAGCGGCGCCACCTGCACCGGCGCGCCGCGCCGGCCGGCAAGGTAGAGCTTGCTGTTCACCACCAGGTGCGACGCGAGGGTTGGCCAGTCGCCGCCCATCAGCGGGCGGAGTTCCGTCAACATGTCAATCAGCGTTATGGCTTTCTCTCCCGCCGCGCGGTTGGCCGCATCGAGTTCATGCCAGCGGCCGGCCAGTTCCCGCGCGATTTCGCGGCGCAGGTCAGCCAGCGGAGCGTCCTGGCTGACAGCTTCCAGGAGGCGATGCGCGGCGCCGAAATGCCGGAATGGCAGCCACAGGGCGAAATTCACCAGGTCGCCCAGGGGCCGGAATACCATCTCCCAAAGGTAAAACGACAAAGTTTCATCCAGCAGGACAATCAGCAATTGCTCATCCGGGCCGGCGCGGGATGCCAGAAATTCGGTAATCGTTCCGCCGACCAGCGCCGTCAGCGCGGGCTGATCCGCCAATTCCGTAAAGGAGAGCACCGGCATATTATCGCTGCGCTCGGGCAGGTTCAGCCGGCGCACCAGCGTCAGGGCCGATTCGTAATCCGGCCGGGCTTCCAGCAGCGTCGGGCCGAACAAAGGCGCATCGGTAAAAAGGTTGTCCCGGGGAATGCGGGCGAAAAACCGCTCGTTGACCGGCGTCATGAGCGGCAGGCCGACAAACAGATCGTTTTTGCGCGGTTGGGCCTCGGCCCAAACCTCCTCTTCCAGGGGAATGTAAAACCGGCCGGCCGCTGCCAATTCCTCCCGGAACTCCTGCGCCAGCGCGAAAAAGCCGGCAATCCGCCCCATCTGTTCATCCGGCAGGCGTTCGGCGCGGGCGAAGTCATTCATGCCGACGGAATATTTTGCGATCAACGACAGGAAATTCAGCAGGCGTTCCGTGTCTTCCGGCGGCGGCGCAACGTCCCGCTCCCGTTTCAACCGGGCATGAAATCGGACCAGGACTTCTTCCCGCGTTACACTTGTCCCGGGCCGCCCTTCACCGGTCAGGCGCGCCTTGTAATCGTCGAAGTTCAGGACGGCGGGCATCAAGCCGCCCAGGCGCCGGTGCAAAGCGTCGTGCAGCAGGTCGCGTCCGCGCCCGCTCATCGCCACCACGGTAAAATCCGAAAAATCCGGCCGGTGCGGCGCCAAGCGGTCAATCAATTGTTCCAGGGCATTCAATCTGTTTCAAAAGTGTTCAGTGTTCGGGGTTCCGTCGTAAAATATAAAAAATCGTAAACCCTAAAACCTTCTAAAAACGTTGGTTTTGAAATTTGCTCAGGAATGAGTTGTTTTCGGGATATGCTCCAGTTTACGCCATTCAGGAAATCATAATAAAAATATGGGTTGACGGCCAGCCGCTTTTTTGCCCGCCGCGCGCTTGTTGAATTTTGCTTCTTTTTTTAACATTTCTGCTACGTTTCCGAACTGGCATGCGGGCAGGCCATAGGGTATATTGAATCCACATGGTCGGAATTGGGCTTCAGCCAGTCAGCTTGGGCAGGCCGCGTCTTGTTGCCTTCAATGCGTTCCCGCATACCTGCGGCATGGCGGAACCAGATATGCATCATCGCAGCAAACTTCGCTGGTCGGAACAATGGGCGGCCGCCCTTCCGCCGGATTATGCCGAATTGAAGCGCTGTTTCATCAAGCCGCCGGATGAGTTCCGGCCCGTGCCCTGGCTGTGTTTCAACGGGCGATGCGATCGGGCGGAAATCGCCTTTGCCGTTGGCCGGATGCATGCGCAGGGCATTCGCTCATTCATCCTGTTCCCGATTTACGGGCTGGCGCTCGAATATCTTTCGGAGGCCTGGTTCGATGCGGTCGGATTCGCCCTGGATTATGCGGCAGGCAGGCGAATGGCCGTCTGGATCTACGACGATTACAACTGGCCCTGCGGCAGTTGCGCCGGCCGCATTCCGGTTGACCGGCCGGACTTGGAAGTGCGCCGGGTGCGCCCGGCCGCCCCGCCGGAATCCGCGGCGCCGGGAGCAACCGTTGTTTTCACACCGGCCGCCGGGCAGGAATATCTCTTTTCAGCGGCAACGGATACGGCGGGCCATTCACGCCGGATTGAAACCAGGATGGAAATGCGCGCCGGAGCAAAGCGCTGGACCTGGCGCAACGGTCAGGCGGCGCCGGTCAGCATTGTGCACATTGTGCAAGGCGCCTTCCGCCGGAAATATGTCGCCAATACCGGCGCGCCCTGGACGGAGAAGATACCGCCCGCGGATTATGTGGATTTGACCTTGGCGGAGATGGGGCCGGAATTCGTGCGGCGCACGCACGCGCAATATGAACGGCGGTTCCGGCATCACTTTGGCCAGACGCTGAAAGGGTTCTTCCAGGACGAACCGCAAATCAATGACGTCCGGATGTCCGCGGAATTACAGCGGGAATTCCAGGCGCGCTACGGTTATGCCTTGCCGGAGAAGCTGGACCGGCTGTTCACGGACGAACAGGCCGACCGTTTCCAGGTGCGGCACGATTATTATTCGCTGGCCGGCGAACGGTTCGGGCGGTTTTTAAAATACATTAAAAGCTGGTGCGATGCGCGCGGGTTGGACACCACCGGCCATTTCGAAGGGGAGGAATCGCCGGCGCAGGGCGCGCGCTGGGATGGCGACGAATACATCGCGCGCACGTCCATGTCGCTGCCGGGCATGGACTTGTTATGCTGCGAATCCAATTATGCAAACACGCCTTCACGCGCCGGGTTGGCCCGGCGCAAACCGGGCGCCGGTTATCTTTTGACGGTGAAACTCGCGGCCGCCGCCGCGCGGGCAACGGGCAGTGCGCGCATCCTGTCGGAGTCCTTCGGCGTCATGCCGTTCAGCGTGGCGCCGGTGGATTTGACCGCCAGCACGCATTGGCAGACCGCCCTGGGCGTCAACCTGATCAATGACAACCTGTTGGCGCTTTCTTCGGAAAGTTTTCGCTGCAGCGCCCGTTCTTTTCACATGCCCTGGTGGCCTTTTTATGGCGCCTTCGCAAAGTTTGCCGGCCGCTGCTGCCTGATGTCAACCCTGGGTAAACTCCATGCCGGCATCGCCGTGCTGTATCCGGCATTGTCGGCGCGCTGCCTGTTGCGCGCCGTGCGCGATCCCGCCGCGCCGGATGCGGATGATGTCCGCCTGGAGCGGATGAATCTGATTTTGCGGGAAACGGCGGAAGCGCTGACCCGCGCGCACCAGGAATGGGAATTGCTGTTCGAAGAAGAATTGGCGCAATCTGACGTATTTACGCGGGGGGTGAAGGTCATGATTATCCCCGCGGTGTTTGCCATGACCGCAGCCTTGGTGGGCCAATTAAAGGCTTTTGCCGCTGCCGGCGGGCGTGTGCTGTTCCTGGATGCCCTGCCGGAATACGATCCAGCCGCGGGAGAAAATATTCAATCCGCGATACGGGACATGATGCAGACCGGCGCGGCGCGCCTGATCGGCATGCCGGCCCCGGTGGACTGGCAGGCGCTGCGGCCGGTGCTTGACCGGGCCATTGGCGCTGCCGTGCCGCGGCGCTTTACGGTGGCGGGGCAGTCGGCCGACACCGTACTGGCCGCCAGCCGCGCCGCAGGGCCGATGGAGGTCCTGCACGTAGTCAACATGAGCGCCGCCGCCAATGCCTTTACTTTGTTGTTCCCCGATGAACGCCGCCGGGAAATATGGGACCCGGCGGACGGGCGGATTTACGCCGCCGAATGCCAGGACGACTGCCTGGCGTTGGAATTGGCGCCCTGGCAAGGGATTTTCGTCGTTGCCGGCGGCGGCAAATCCCGGCGTTTGCCGGCATTCATCCGCCCGTCCGGATTAAAGGCGGTGTCCGTGCTGGATGGCCCCTGGGACATAACGCGCGAATCGCCCAATGCCGCCGTGCTGGACGCCGTGCTGATACATCCCGTAAGCGGCGAACGCGTGCCGCTGCGCGGCAATATCCTCCCGTTTAACATGGACCCGACGCGGCATGCCGTCCTCCGTTTCGAATGCCGCTTTGACGCGCGGCATCTGCCGGACGACCTGGGCGCGGTTTTCAGCAACAGCGACTGGATCAAGATTGCCCTTAACGGGGAAGCGCTTGGTCGCGGCCAGGCATGCGCGCTTTGGGATAAGTCCAATGTCCGGTACAGTTTACATCCTTATGCGCGCCTGGGCGCCAATGTGTTGTCCGCGGACTTGCGGGTGAGCGAGTGGTTCCATCCGGCCGGCGTCTATGAGCGCGGGATGATTCCCGATCAGCCGGATCCCATCGTGCTGACGGGCGATTTCAGCTTGCAGCATGATCAAGGGAAAATCAGCCTGCGCCCGCCGGCGACGACGCTGGCGGCCGGATCGTGGGACACCCAGGGGCTGGCCGGTTACGCGGGAGTCGTTTGTTATCGCCGGAAATTTCACTTGGATTTCGCCGATCCCGGTCTGCTGTTGGAGATTGAAGACGCGCATGCCGCCGCGGAAGTCAAGATTAATGGCCGCCGCCTGGGCCGGCTCATAACTCCGCCATTCCGGCTGCCGGCGGGCGCCGCCATCCGCGCGGGCGAAAATCTATTGGAAATCCGCGTCGCCAGTACGTTTGCCCCATGGTTCGGAGCGCGCAAGACCGCGTTCAGCCGCGAAGTAATTCCGCCGCGCGCTGGGAGCATGGGGCCGGTGACGCTGAAGTGCCCGGCAGGCAGGGTTCACGGTTCAAGGGTTCACAAGCAAACCGCAAAACATAAACCTTTTAAAAACGTCAGTTGTTTTAAAAATTGTTCAGGATAAAAACATTTTCCAGCGGGGGGATTCCCCGCGGATTGACAACACAATGTTTTACAACGTAAAAGATCACGGTGCGGCCGGCGACGGGCGGCGCAAGGATACCGCCTCCATCCAGCATGCCGTTGACGCCTGCGCCGCGGCCGGCGGCGGCCGGGTGATTGTGCCG
>JAXGSX010000073.1:0-13593 GCA_040775225.1 Kiritimatiellia bacterium
ACCGCCAGGAGCGGTAATTCATGAATTGCGCCGTGCCCTTGAAAACTCGCCGGCCGTTCAGCCGCACTTCGAATTCGCCCCAGGTCTTCAGGTCCACCGAGTTGAAAAACGACAGCGGCATCTCCCGGAGCATGTCCCACATGCCGCGGATGCGGAAGACGGCATGGATGTTAGCGACCGGATACGGCCAATCGAACGCGCCGGTGACGGCATGCCGGCGCAGACCGACGCACAGCCGCGGTTCGGAATAGCGGCCGGTGACGACATCATGCGCCTGGAACACCGCGCGCGGCCCGCCGGACAGGCGCGCGGCATCCGCCACTACTTTGTAAACCCGCAATGCCCGCCTGGAATCCTTCCGGGGCGCAATATCCAACGGCCGGATTGTTTTCATGCTTGTCAAATGCGGCAGAGCAAATCCTCAATGAATCATCCACATCGTTCCTGCAAACAGGTATTCATACGCGCCCATGTCCACCTGCCCGGTCAGCCGGTCCAGGCGCGGACGCTCGTCCAGATCCAAGCCCTGCGCCATCCAGGCGGCATTGCTGCCGGTGTTAATGCAGGGCGATCCGGACGCCAGCCGGAAATTCCAGCCCGGCGCATCCACAAACCCCGGGGCATTGGTGATGTTATGCTGGTTGGCGGTGGACAAATCGCGCGAGGCGCAGCAGTAATGGAACGAATTGGTCGCGGCGGCCGGGTTATACGGATATATCCCCACGTCCCTGTCCGTTTCCGCCGCGGCCCGGTTGGACCAGACGATGGTATTGATGAAATAATTAGTGTTCTGCGCGTAGATTCCGCCACCGCCGCCGATGACCGTTTCGTTTTCCGCAAACGTGCATGACTGCACGCTGCCGTTGCTGATGCTCATGGTCGCGGCAAACAAACCGCCGCCGCTGTTGGAAGCGACATTGCCCGCCACCAGGCAATTGATCAGAGTTCCGCCCGACGCGGCATAAATCCCGCCGCCGAAATACCAGCAGGTGTTGCTGATGATCCGGCTGTCCGCGATCACCCCGCCTTCCGCGACATAAACACCGCCGCCCAGCATATTGCTATTGGTGCTGGCCAGATTGCCCTCTATCACGCAATTGGAGATCACGCCGCCGCGGTACAACACCGCCCCGCCGCCGCTCAATGCGCTTTGATTCTGCCGGATAATGCAGTTCAAGATGCGCGTATCATCCGGCGGCGCGCCGGACCGCGTGACATGAATGCCGCCGCCGCCCTGGTTGCCGAGGCCGCTGGAGCGGTTGAATTCGATGGTGCATCCGTCAATCAGGGCGCCGCCGACACCGGCATTGACGGCAATCCCGCCGCCATCGCGGTTGGTTGACCAGTTGTGCGTAATGATGCAATTGCGAACTGTTTGCGTCGCATAGCCGCTGGAGTGAATGCCGCCGCCGGAACCATTCCCGCCGGTTCGATTGTTGCTGATGACGCAGTCGGTCACCAGCGCGCCCGGCGAGCCGGCATCGCGCATGTGAATTCCGCCGCCGTTGTTCAGCGAGATATTGTCCACTATCTGGCAATTGGTCACAACCCCGCCGCCGCTCATGGTAATGCCGCCGCCCAGGGCGGCCTGGTTGTTGCTGATCACGCAATTCCGCACGCGGCCGACGGTGCCGATATAGATGCCGCCGCCGCCGTAAGTGGTTGAATTCGTGCAGATATTCCCGGCGATCAGGCAGTTTTCGAGTAATCCGCCGACCGTCCCGGGGTACAGGAAAACGCCACCGCCCCGCGGATAAGACGCCGTGCCGCCTATAATCCGGTTGCCGATAATCCGGCTGTTATAAACCGCGCCGGTGCCATACATCCAGATGCCGCCGCCGCCGTGGCTGGAGCCGGTGCCTTCGCAGACATTGCCGCTGATCAGGCAATTGGTGATGTTGCCTCCGGTAGACAAAATCTGCACGCCGGCGCCGGCGAGGGAATCGCCGTTGGTGATCAGCAGCCCGTCCAGCATTGCGCCGGCATGGCCCAGAATAAAGCAGCGGACTGAACCGCCGCCGTCAATGATGGTGTTGGTCTCCCCGGGGGTATTCACCCCGCGCACGGTGACTTCCTTGTAAATGGCGATGGTGGCAGTGATGTTGTATGTGCCGTTGGACACCAGCACCAGCCCGGCATCGCTTTGGGCCACGGCATTGCTGATCGTGGCCATGGGGAAGGACCAGCTCAATCCGTCGTTGGCGTCGGACCCGTCCGGCGCGACATGGTAAGTCGCGGCGCAAAGCGTTGCCGCCATGCTTAAATTCAGCAGCGAGGCACACAATGTCTGGCGCATCATAATTACCTTCCTTACGTTGCGTTTGTTTCTACCGCCTCATGGATCAAACGGCGTCGGCGCCGTTCCCTGTTCCAGTTGGACGGCGTCCGCCCAGAGCGTGCCGCCTTCCATCAATGCCAGCGCGAATGTCGTATAACGCGACGCATTCGCCGGCATGGTGAACGGCAGATAATAGCGCTTCCACTGGGCGCTGACAACCACATCCTTGCCGGCGCCGGGCGCGGTCAGCCGGGCCGGCAGACCGTCCCGGCTGCCCTTGAGGTAAACTGAAAGCACATACGGCGCCGGCCGGTCATGCCGCGGTCCCAGCCGGCAATACACGCTCCGGCCGCGCCGGCCTTCCGGGGCATGCAGACGGAACGAAACCTTGCCCTCGTAAGGATCGCGTTCGTCCAGAAACAGGTTCGGGTTGGCGCGCCCGACGCGCTGTTCCGGATGCCAGGCTATCCCGGAAGCCTGGGGAAACCAGTAATCGGGATAATGCGGCAAAGTCGCCTCCTCGAACCCGGGATTGGGCATGACGTTGCGATGTCCCGGCCGGCCGGCGGACGGCGTTTCGTTTTCTATCCGCGCCAGCTCGGGATGCGGGGTGGCCTCGACGGACACCGCCAGCGGCGGCGGCATAACATCCGCCTGAACCAGGTAGGCGCGCGTGGCCAGCGGCTCCAGCCGGTCAGTCAGCCGGGCGGCGCGCAAGGCATGCGTTTGACCTGTAAACAACCGTTGCGCCTCGCCAGACAACCCCGGCCATGGCAAAGTCATTGCCATATCCACCGGATAAAGCGCGCTGTTGGCCGCCAGGACCAGGTACCCGCGCCCGGCAACGTGCTTGACGCACAGGTGCAGGTCGCGCGCCGCAATATCGGATGCCGGCACTTGCCGGCCGCCGGCTGTGTAGTCAAGTTGCAAGGGGATCGGGAGCGTGACCAGCCAGGGAGTCATTTCCCTGATCTCGCGGCCCAGCGCCGCCATGCCGTCCCATGTGGCCTGATGAATCACCGGGTAGATGAAATACAGGAACCCGGACGCCCCGTAAATCAGGCTTAGATATGTCTGGCTGCGCTGCTCGTCCGGCGCGGTCAGCCGCTTGAAATGCCGCGACCCGCAATGTTCCAGCACGGGCGTGGGCCAGACCGGCTTGCGCTCCGCCAGCGCGCGCTGGAACATCTCGTCCGCCTGCATGCCGGCAAAAAGCGGGGAAGTCCGCCCGCCGCCAACTGGCGGCGCCCAGTAGGGATCGCGCGAGATGATGTCGCGCCAATCGGTATATTTTTCCTCCGGCGGCGGCAGGTCGGCGTTCCACAGCACCCGGACCGGATGATACCCGTCCAGTTCATTCGCGATTCCGTAAAGCTGGCGGCCCTGAACGTAATGATCAAAATAGCGGTCCACCGACGGCTCGTCGAATGAATCGTAAAACGCCAGGGCGGGATGATTGCGCACCGACATGATGCCGGCGCGTATCAACGGGACAGCCTGGTCAAAAATCTCGGCAAACCGGCGCGATTTTTCGCCGCGGCTCAAGTTGGCCAGTTGCGGATGGGCGGCCATGTCCATCTTTAAAAAAGTCAATCCGCGGTAAGGCCAGTTGAGCCAGGCAGTTTGCGGTTGAAAAACCGCGCCGTCGCCGTACATCTCCAGCCGGAGGCCGAAATGCAACCCGTATTTCGCCGCCAGGTCCATGGCCGCGGCAAGTTGCGCGTTGGACGCGGCCGTGTTCCAATACACCCAGGTGTTGAATCCGGCCGCCGCGATTTCCTGGAGGTTGGTTTCGAAATTCGCCGCGCATTCCTCGATCCGGTGGCCGTAAAGCACCCCGTAAATGAACACCGGCCGGCCGTCATGCAGGAGGCGGCATTGCTCGCGGTCAACTTTCCACTCCCGGCCGGGCATCGGCGCGCGTTTTATCAGCTCCAAATCCGCCCGGGCCAGCGGCGGCGCCCCCGGGGAACCGGCCTGCAAGCTCAAGGTCAGCGGGTAACTCCCGCACGGCAGGTCGGAAAGATGTGCCTCCAGCCTGGTCAGCGCGCCGGTCACCGGCGCGGCAACGTTCAACGCGGACTCGCCCGCCGTGGAGGCAATGTTCAAGTTTGACCAACTTGCCCGGGGCAGACCGATCCGGCAGATGATGCCCGCTGTCTCTTCAGCGGTATAATAACTGCGGTCGGCATAGGCGGAAAACACATCCAGCGCCGGCATCTCGGCAATGACCGTCCGCAGCCATGCGGCATCCGGCTCGTGTTCCGGGATCAAATCCGCCCGCAGGCGGCGCGCGCCGGCGTTTGGCACCGGCATGGCAACGGTTACGCTGCCGGTGGCGCCGGCCGCCAGGAACAAGGTGTTGGTGTATGCCCTGGCCGCGTCCGCGCCGGGCAGATCGGACAACGCCACGCGCACGGCGCCGGTTTGCGCGCCGATGTTGCGCAAGGACACCGTGGCGCCGTAAGCAAAACCGTTGGAAGTCAACTCGTAACCGTTGATCTTCAGCTCTTCAAGCTGGGGCAGGAATGGCAGGCTTTCCGTCCTGGCGAATGGCGCGACTCCGGCAAAGCAATCAGCGGCATACCACCATACCCGGGGCGCCGGCTGCCAGCTGAGCACGTCGCGGTATTCGCCGATTTCCACGGCCATCGGATCGAGCAGGGGATAAATCACATGCGCCACGATGTTCAAGCCCATGACATCGGAAAATTGCGACCATTGCGCCAGCGGCGGAACCGGGATGGCGATTTCGGCGCGCCAGCCATGCGGATTGATTTTCGCGCTCGAACGCCAGGGAATGCTCCAGGCCGGCTTGATGCCGCGCGTTTTCAGCACATAAACGTCCGACTTGGTATTGTTGGCGCTCACCCGGAAAAGGTACCAGCCGCCCGGGCGGCCGCGCCCCGGGTCCAGCGCGATCTTGACGCAGTTCTCGCCCTGGATATACCCGTCATGCTCCACCGCCTTCGGGAAAATCCGCGACGGCTCGGGGTGGGTAATATCGGCGGCCACATACAGCCAGACGTCGTCGCGCAGCAGGCGGACGGAGACATTCGTGGCCAGGCGGTTCGAATGCGTCAACGAAACAAACCGTGAAATTTCCAGGGCCTGCCGCCAGCAGGGATCGGAGAAGTCCGCGTCAAGCACGGGCGGGGGTTCGCAGCGCGGGATGTCAATTAAAGGCGGCGCCCCGTCCGCCGCTGCCGGCCGCGGCAGGGCCAGCAGCGCGCCGGCCAGCAATCCGGCCGCCAATTTACCCATCGCCGCAAAACAGCTCTTTGTCATCAATCGCGCCCTGCAGATTTTTTCCGGGCAATTAATCCTTAATGCTGATAGGGGTAATTCTAACATGCCGCCCCCGACATGCAAGCAATCGCCGTATCGTTTTTTTGCCTGCCGGTATCATTGCCTGCATGGTGCGGACCGCGGTGCGAAATGCGGAGGCTGGCACTGGTTTGCAACTAAATGATACCCGCGGTGATTGCGCAATGGCGGACGGCGTGTTAAACTGCATGCCCTTGATGGAAACGATGTTTTGCAGGTTTTCCCGGGAGACAAGCAAATGACTATCCGCCGGCGTTTTTCAATCAAAGTCAAAAAGGAGCTTTACCTGGCGGCGCCGCCCGGCCGGTCCATCTGGGCGCAGGCGCCTTCCTACGCCCGTCCCGACGCCCCGGAAATGACGGACGTCATTTCCATCACCCGGCGCGGCCCGGTGCTGGGCGATGCCAATCCCGCCCGTTACTACTACACCGAACTGGCCCGGCGGCGGCATTCCCCCGATAATGGCCGCACCTGGGAAGACGGCGCCATCCTGGCGGACAACCGCGCGGGATTCCATGGAAATTACGAACGCTATACCCCGCTGAACTACCTGGACCCGGACAATGGCCGGATCCTGTCGCTGACCAACGAGGCGCTGCTGGATTGCGCCGGCGGCAAGCCGCAATGGTACGGCGAGGGCAACCTGCGCGCGCGCACCATGCGCGTCTTTTATGAAATTTCGCATAACGGCGGCCGCACCTGGACCCCGGCGCGCCAGGTAATCCACCGCGACCCGGAATATAACGCGCGCGCCTGGATGCCGGGGCTGGCGTACGGCGTCAACGGCGCCATGTGCGGCAACCAGCGCATCGTCAAAACCGGCGCGGGAACGCTGGTGATTCCCATCACTGTTTTTGTCACGGAAAGCAACCGGCGCAACATTCTCGAATGCGACCACCAGACCAGCACCATGGCCGGGTTCCTGCTCGGCCGCTGGACGCCGGACATGAACAACCTCGAATGGGAATGCAGCGAGTTCCTGGATATAGATCCGCAAGAACGTCCCAGCGGCTTGACCGAACCGGATATCTTATATTTGGGCGGGCAACGGGTATTCACCACCATGCGCAATATGGGCAACAAGGACAAGGGCATACCCAGCCTGCGCATGTGCGCCCTGTCCGAGGATGACGGGCGCACCTGGAGTCCCGCCCGCACCCTCACCTACGAGGACCGGACGCCGGTCTGGGTGCCGGCCTGTCCGTCGGAATTTTTCATTTCTCCATTAACCGGCCGGATTTACTGGATCGCCAACATCCAGCCCGCGCCGGTTTACCGCGGCATCCCGCGCTACCCGCTGACGATCGCCGAGTTCGACCCGGAAAGCCTGTGCATCGTCCGGGACAGCGTGCAGACCGTCTACGACAAGCCGCCGGATGCGCCGCCGCAGCGGCGCTATTCCAACTGGGGCAGCTATCTTGACCGCGAGACCGGGGAATTTGTTCTGACACTGCCGGAAGAACCGAAAATCAGCTGGGACGATTACACTGGCGACGCCGTGCGGTTCCGGATCGCGCTGGATGAATGGTAAACCATGCTTTCAGCATAACAATCAAAACCAGGCCGGAAGGACGCAATATGTCTCGCTCAATCAGGCGTATTCTCAACTTTCTTTTTTTCATGCTGCTATGCCTGTATCGCGCAGGCGCCGACGATGCGCCCTGGACTGACCGCCTGATTCCCCTGCCCCAGGAAACCAGGCTGGCCGGAACCTCCAACCTGGCCGTGTCGGACCTTAGTTGGCATCAGACTTGCACCGGCCTGCAAGCCGAAGCCATCGGCCAAATTATGCAAACTTTGCCCGCCGGAACCAACGGCCGGTTGCAGGTCGTCTTCCGCCTGGCGGAGCAGGCGCGCGGCGCGGCGCCGGACGCCCTACTGGAAAGGCTGCGCACCCTCCCCAACGCCGGCCAGGCTTACCTGATTTACCCGGCAACCAATGCTCCGGCGCAGGTGCGCGTCATCGCCAACACCGGCGTTGGCCTGCTTTACGGCGCCCGCACCCTGGCGCAGTTATGGCGCCTGCATGCCGATCCGCCGCCCGCCGGCGATGCCGTCCGGGCATGGCCGCTGGCGGAAATCCTGGATTGGCCCGACCTGGCGGAACGCGGCCTCTGGGGCGATGTCGAACGTTTTGCGCCCTGGCTGACGCAATGGAAAATCAACCTGATGGAGACCCGGCTGCGCTTCGATGCCAACGGCGGAGTGTTCAGCTATTTCCTGACCAACACGTCGGCCCGGGAGGCCGCGTCGCACGGGTTCCAAATGGCGCCTTTTTTCGCGCACCCGGACAAGTTGCTCAATTTCAATCCCTTCCTGCTGACGCCGGCCGGCCGGCAGGCCTGGCCGGGAGTGCTGGCAACCAACAACCGGGCGCTTTGTTTTTCCTCATCCAACACCATCCGGCTCCTGGCCGGCTGGATGGATGCCGCCTTCCGGCTGCTGCGCCAGGCCGATCCGGCCGCCCGGCCGACCGTCAGCATGCGCACAACCGAAACCCGCAAACCCGACCCCTGCAATTGCGCTAAATGCCGGCGCCGCACGGTCTACGAAAACGAGGCGGCCGCCTACCTGGCGGCCTTGCGCCTGGCGCAATCCAACTGGCCGGACGCCTTTCTGCGCATCAACCTGAGCCAGGGAACGTTCGCGTATAACGACCGCCTGATAGAACTGGTGCGCGGCGCGGCCGGCGGCCATGCCGGCCTGGTGTTCTACGACAGCAAACTGACTTACCGGGTCAAGCGCGAGCCGATGCTTTACCCGCTACTGGAAGAATACGCCGCCTCGGGCGGCTGGCTCAGCGCCGTGCCGGTGCTTTCGCCACACTGGTTTACAATCTTTCCCTGGACCGGCCCATCATTCGTAAAATACCGCCTGCAGGAATGCGCGGAAAAACATTTGCAATCCATTACGGCCTACTTTGTGCCCAGCGTCTGGTACTACCAGTGCAACGCCATGGCGCTGGCGGAATGGGGCTGGAACGCCCGGGGGCGCACTCCCCGGGAATTCGCGCGGGCTTATGCGTCCGCCATGGGAATGCCGGACCCGAAACTTTTTGCCGAATGGGCTTTGCTGGCCGGCGAAGCAGGATGGGACCTGGCGGCCTCCGGCATTATCGCGCGGATTGCCGGGGATCCCTCCCTCTGGCTCGAACGCGGCCAGGTGTTTTCCCATGACCTGGACGACCGGTTCAGCGACGATATTGCCGACAACCGCATATCGCGGTTCGATCAGGCGTTGCGCAACGCCGTTTCCGCCTGTTACGTGGCCCGGCAAGCCGGCGCGCCGGATATGCTGGACGAATCGCACGCCACCCTCGCCGGCCTGCGCGCGCTGGCAGTTTGCGCGGAAATCCAGCCCATCCTGGTTAATACCAACTGCGGCGCCGAGGCGCGCGCGGATCTGGCCCAAGGCCTGGAATTGCTGGACCGGTGCGCTTACATCATCAACTCGCGGGTTTACGATTGGGCGGCGCGGCACGAGGCGGATTATGACCACCACGGACATTATGCGCGATTGAACCATACTGCCGTCGGCTTGTTGCGGACCTGCGACATCTTCCGCGAACGCAGCCGCGCCTGGAACATTGCCGATCCGCGGCCGGCCAGCCGCGCCCGGCCGCTGACAATCCTGACGCAACAATCAACCAACGGAGTAACAATTTACGAGTTGGCCGTGCCGGATCAAGCCGCCGCCGATCCCGGCAGCTACCATGTATGCTTTGACCGGCATTGCGTCATCGAGCATGTGGAAGTTTACAGGCAGGATGCGGAGGGACAGCGAACATTGTCGGGCCGTTCACCCGAACCCGAGCCTAACGGCATTACCGGGGCCAGGTTCCTCGAATGCCGGATAACCATTCCGCCGGTTGCCGCCAGGAACTCCCTGTCAATCAAGGTTTACATGCGGGGAGAACAGGCCTGGGATGGAACCATCGGCCTGCGCCGGACCTGGAGCGCCGCCGACGCCCCCTGGCCCGAGGCGGAACTTGATGCGGCCTTGCTGAACGGCGCGGTTAAATAAATGGAGGGCGAACGTGTCGTGAGCCTTCCGGAGCGGCTCACTCGGAGAGTTCGCCCCACCCGGTTTTATTTCCATCCACGTAATTTGTTCGTTTTGACCATCGGGTAAGAGGCTATCGCCGGATGCGCAACACCGCTCCCACATACGGCTCACCCCAGGTTCGCCCTCCTTACGAGATTTGAAATTTCAAATTTGAGATTTCAAAAGGAGGGCGAAGCTGCGCTGAGCCGGCCGGTTTCATCCATTCAATTATCAGACGCAGGCAAGCCGTCAACGCAAAAGGAACATGGTGCCCTGGCTTAAAATCAGCTCGTAGCACCCGATATCCGGCAGATGCCAGACCGGGTCCAACCGGGGATTGCCGGCCAGGTCGGCGGCGTCATCCATCCAGGACTGATAAACCGCGGCGTTGACGCAGGGCGATCCGCGCAGCAGCCGGTAATCGGCGCCATAACCCGGCGGCAGGTCGGTGGAAGCGGCATTGAAAGCGGCGCTGGTGGGCGCGGCGCAGCAATTAGTGAAAGCCGCACCGGCATTGTTATACCAGTTGGAATTGGCGGAACTGGCGCTGTTGTCATAAATAATCGTATTTTCAATAATGCCCTTGTTATAGCAATTGAGACCACCGCCAATATAGCCGGCATTGCCGGCGATCGTGCAATTCTGCACCAGCGTGTTTGGGTTATTATAAATGAATAATCCGCCGCCTTGCCCGTGTCCACCGCTATCCCCTGCCACGCTGTTGCCGGCAAACAGGCAGTTACGCAAAACGGTTGCGTTCGACCCCGTAGACCAACTGACATTGCGCAGGTAAATTCCACCGCCGCCAAAAGATGCCGGATTGGTCACCTGGTTTCCGACTATCGCGCAATGGCTGATCGTTCCGCCGTCCATGACCCACATGCCCCCGCCGCCGTAAGCGCCGCCGCCGGCCGTGTTGCTGGAAATCGTCGAGTGCGTCACCAGCATGTTAGTCGCGATCGCCGTGTAAATTCCGCCGCCATTCGGCGCCCAGTTGTCCGCCACCACGCAGTTGGAAACCGTGCTGTCAATCCGCATGTAAATCCCGCCGCCTTGCGAACCGGACTTGTTGCCCCGGATCACGCAGCCCCGGATCAAGTTGCCGAAGCTGTTGACGTTAATTCCACCGCCGATGCTGCCGCAGACATTGTCGGCAATGGTGCAGTATTCCACAACATTGGCGCCGGCCTGCAAGCGCACCCCGCCGCCGGCGGAAGCGTTGGTGTTGCCGACAACCGTGCACCAACTGGCCGTGGCATCGCCATGCATGGCCACGCCGGCGGCGAACGCGCTGGCCGGCGCCCAGTTGTTGCTGACCACGCAGTTTGCAAGCCGCACCGGGCCCCAGAGGGACACGCCGCCGCCGCCATAACTGCCGCTGTTATAAGTGGTGCCATTGCCGGTTATCAGGCAGTTGGTCACCAGGCAGTTGGTGGCGTACACGCCGCCGCCATGGTAAGTGGCGACATTGCCGGCAATCGTGCTGTCGCGCAAAAGCGCATCCGCGCCGGAAATAAAAATGCCGGCGCTGTAACCGGCCGTATTGGATGTGATCAGGCAGTCTGTCACCAGCCCGCTCAAAAGATATATGCCTCCGCCCCAATTCGCATGGCTTTTGGTGATAATACAGTTGCTTACCGAGCCGATCGGCGCATACACTCCGGCGCCATATCCGCCGGTATTGGCGTTGGAGACGGTCAAATCCGCCAGCATGGCATTGGCATGGCTCAGCCAGAAACAGCGCAGGGATCCGCCGCCGTTGACAACCACCGCCGCGCGGTCACCGCTGAATCCCCGCACCACCGTGTTCTGCACCGTGACCGTGTTGGTGATCGCGTACACCCCGTTGGAAATCAGCACCGTATCGCCGGCATTGTTGGCGTTGGCCGCCGCTACGGCATCCAGGATGCTGGTGGCCGCCGTCTCCCAACTGGTGTAGGGCGATGCAGCTCCCGTATTCTCAGGACGCACGTAATGCGTCACCTGCGCCGATAAAGTCCCCGCCAGACCGGCCAGGAACAGCGCGGCCACCGCCAGTTTTCCGACATTATTTTTGCTCATACAGCCTCCAGCATTAGGCTTGAATTGCATACCGCTTGAAACTGCGCGGCACAGGGCGCAGTATTACCGTAATGGTGAATTTTATCAGACGCTCGATATCAGGCAAGCATTTATGGTATCAATAATTTGCATTACAGTATCGCCCGGTTTGCATGGCCGGCGCCGGGTTTGCGCGGATTGGCGGCTGCTCCCCTTCAGGCAGGCCGCTGATGCCTGTGCCAGGCTTTGTAGATTCCGGCATAATCCGCCGCCATGCCCGGATCCGGCAGTATTGGCCGGCCGGCGCCCATGCCGGACGGCGCAGCGTCGGGACGGGCCATCATGGCCGCGCCCAGCAAGGCATCGCTGGCGCTCCGGATGATCGGACAGCCGCAGACATCGGCCAGCATCTGCAGCCAGAATGAATTGGCGCCGCCGCCGCCGGCAACCGTCAGCGGCGCGGCGGGCACAGGCATCTGCAAGTCCTCCTCCATCAACTCCCGCGCGCTGAAACAGATGCCTTCCAACACCGCCCGGGCGCGCGCCGCCGGGTCGGATGCGCCAAGCCAGGCGCCATGCGTCCGAATGCGCGCGGGATAAAAAAACGCCGCGCCCGGCGCGGCGTTTTCCGCGCAGGCCATGAAAGCCGCCCGGGCGCCGGACATGACCCGGTCAACCGCCCAGTCCAATGCGGCACAACCTTCATCGCGCGCCGCAAGTTCAAAATAGCCGCAGCCGGGATAAGGCCCCCAGCATCCCTGTCGGTGATACGGTCCCGGCCTGGCTCCGGCATAACGGTATACCGCCAGGGCCGTGCCAAGCGTCAATACCGGTGTTTGCCTGCCGCCGACGGCAAAGGCGCCGGCGGTCTGGTCGTTGCCGGCAAAAACCACTGCCATTTTCCGCGCGAATTCGATTTCCGGACATCCGGCCCCGGCCGGCACGGCAAATCCAATCCGCGCCAGGCGCCCCATTTGCGCGCCGGTCAATCCGCATGTTTTCAGCGCCGCCGGCCGCCAATCATGCAAGGCCAGGGAATACATACCCGTCATGGCGGCAAGATTGTCGTCCATCGCGTCAAGTCCCGCCAGCCGGCGGGCCAGGAAGCCGGGCAAGGAGGCGACGGACGCCGCATTCCGCAGCCAGTCCGGGCGATGATGTTTGATCCAAAGAAGCTTTGACAACTGCAATTGGGGCATGGGCGCCGGGAAACTGCAATGACGGTGGAAGTCTCCGCCCAGGCGTTCCGCCAGTTCGCGCGATTCGGCGACGGCGCGTTTGTCCTGCCAGCTTATAAACGGCATCAGCGGCCGGCCGGCGCCATCCAGCAGCGTGAAAGTCTGCGCCTGGCTGGTTAGCGCAATGGTTTTAATTTGCGATGTTCTGACGGAAGCCATGGCGCATGATTGTCGAATCAGGTCCGCGGTATCCCGCCAGATTTTTTCCGGATCGAGTTCCACCGCCTGTTCGTTGCTGGCGGCGTATTCAACCGGCAAGGTGCAATCCGCCAGCCGGCGCAACCCTTCATCGAAAAGCGCGGCCTTATGGTTGGTGGAGCCGCAATCAATGGCCAGGATCATGTCAGTTCCCGCATGAGTTGCAGCGCGGCCTCTACCATCCGCGCGCCGGATTCGGGTTTGAACATCGCCCAGGCTGCCTCATATCCGCCGCCGGCATACGCCGCCTCGGCGGCAATGTACCCCTGCAATTCGCCATTGGCCAGGCTGATGACCAAGGCGCGGCAGGGCGCCCGCCGCTTGATTTCAAGGGCATATTCGACAAACATTTCGCCCGGCAATCCCACCAGGCAGACATCGCCGATTTTAATCGCCTGTACTTCGGCGGCGCTGCAGGCCTTCCGGGGAAGATCCAGTTGACCGGCTGCCTGCATCCTGGCCAGCGTC
>JAXGSX010000074.1:0-13590 GCA_040775225.1 Kiritimatiellia bacterium
CCAATTATCGGGGCGAGGATAATATCCGCGGGCTGGCCAATCGAGGCAAGCTTTCCTGGCAGCGGCGGCTGAAATACGGCACGCTTCTGACCACCCAACTCGCGGTGGACCTGGTGAAGCTCCTGACATTGGATCGCTCTTCCTCCCTCGGACTGATGGCGGACGCCACGATCACCATCCCGCTGCTGCGCGGCGCCGGCCGCCATATTGTCGCCGAGCCGTTGACCCAGGCCGAGCAGGATCTGGTTTACGCCCTGTTCAATTTCGAGCGCTACAAGCAGAACCTGAGCACGCGGGTGGCCACGGAGTACATGTCGGTCATCCAGCAACTGGATCAGGTGGACAATGCCGAAGACAATTACCGCCGGCTGGCCGCTTCCACCGAGCGGGCGCAACGCCTGGCCGACGCCGGGCGCCTGCCGCAGATTCAGGTGGACCAGTCGGTCCAGGACGAACTCCGCGCCCGCGACCGGCTGACCTCCGCCCGCCAATCCTATGCCGGGCGGCTCGACCAGTTCAAAATCACCCTCGGCCTGCCGGTGGACGCCGAGATCGAACTGGACCGCGCGGAATTGCCGCAACTGGCACGTACGGCCGGACTCGCCGCGACCGCGCCCGCAAAAGCCGAACAAAACGGCGCGCCGGACCGGGATGAAGACACCGTCCGCGGTCCGCTGGAAATGGACGCCAGGCAAGCCATTCAAATCGCCCTGGATAACCGCCTCGACTTGCGCGCAGCCCTGGGCCGGGTGTACGATGCGCAACGGCACGCCGTAGTCGCCGCCGATGCCCTGCGCATGGGACTGACGGTCAAGGGCGGCGGCGCCATCGGCGAAAGCCGGAGCCTTTCCTCGGCCGACCAGCCGGATGCCCGCCTGCGTTTCAACGAGGGAGTATACACCGCGGGGCTCAACCTGGATTTGCCGCTGGAACGCACGGCGGAACGCAACGCCTGGCGCAATAGCTTGATCGCGCTGGAGCGGGCCGTGCGCGACACCCAGAACCTGGAAGATCAAATCAAGCTGGAAGTGCGCAATTCCCTGCGGGAAATGCTCCAGGCCCGCGAAAGCTACCGAATCCAAAAGCAATCGCTGTCCGTCGCCGAACGCCGGGTGGCCAGCACCGAACTGTTCCTGGAAGCCGGCCGCGCTCAGGTGCGCGACATCCTGGAGGCCCAGGAAGCGCTGGTTTCCGCCCGCAATTCGCTGACCGCCGCCATGGTCAATTACCGCGCCGCGGAAATCAAGCTGCAGCGCGACATGGGTGTGCTCGCCGTGGACCCCGACGGCCGCTGGGAGGAATATACACCGGAGAATGATGATGAATAATATCTTCCGCATATCCGCCAATCGCCGGCAAACGCTCCGCGCGGCGGCGGCGCTGTCCGTGGTCATTGCGATGGCGGCGATTTACGCCGTCTGGAAGGCGCGCCGGCCGCCCGCGCAGGATTACCCGGTCGCGACGGTCCAGCGCGGACCGCTGACCATTTCACTCACCGAATCCGGCTCCATCCAAAACAGCCGCAATGCCATCGTGAAGAACCAGGTGGCCGGCACCACCACCATCATTTACCTTATTCCCGAAGGCACGCAGGTCAAAAAAGGCGATCTGCTCGTGGAGCTTGACGCCAGCCAGTTCGAAGATAACCGCACCAAGCAGCAAATAACCGTCATGAACGCCGAGGCGGCCTTCATCCGCGCGCGCGAAAACCTGGAAGTCGTGCGCAACCAGAATGAGAGCGACATCGCCAAGGCCGAGTTGGCCCACCGGTTTGCCGAGCAGGACCTGGTCAAATACCAGGAAGGCGAATATCCCCGCGAATTGCAGAAGGCCGAGGCGGACATCAACGTCGCCCGCGAAGAACTCCAGCGCGCCCGGGACAAGTTCGAATGGTCCGCGCGCCTGGCCGAGGAAGGATACCTCACCCGCACGGAACTGCAGGCGGACGACCTGGCCGCCAAGCGCGCGGAGATCAACCTCGCCCTGGCGGAATCGGCCCTGCAATTGCTCAAGCATTACACCCACCAGCGCAGCCTCGACCAATTGACCAGCGATGTGGAACAGACGGCCCAGGCGCTGGAGCGCGCCCGTATAAAAACCGCCGCCGACCTGATCCAGGCTGAAAGCGAACTGAAAACCCGCGAGTCGGAATTTAAACGCCAACAGGCGGAATTGGAAAAAATTGAAAGCCAGATCGAAAAATGCCGGCTTACCGCCCCCGTGGACGGCATGGCGGTTTACGCCACCAGCAGCGCGGGCGGCCGCTGGCGCCTTTCCGAGCCGCTGCAGGAGGGACAGCAGGTGCGCGAACGCCAGGACTTGATCCACCTGCCGACGGACGACGCCATGATCGCGGAAATCAAAATCCAGGAAGCCGCCTTGCGAAAAATCAAGGCCGGCATGCCGGTGCAGATAACGGCGGACGCGCTCCCGGGGGCCGTTTTCACTGGCCAGGTCAGCCATATCGCCTTCCTGCCCGACTCCCAGAGCGCCTGGCTGAATCCCAACCTCAAGGTTTACAACACCACCGTCAAAATCGAAGGCAATGCCGCCCAACTGCGGCCGGGCATGAGCTGCCAGGCCGAAATCATTCTGGCCCGCTACCAGGACGCCCTCAATATCCCGCTGCAAGCCGTCACGCGCGTCGAGGGGCAAACTGTAGTGTATCTCCCCGGTTCCCGCGAGCCCGAAATGCGCCCGGTCACCCTCGGGCTTGACAACAACCGCGTGGCGCATATCCTCGACGGATTGCAGGCGGGCGACCTGGTCATCCTGACCCCGCCCCTGGCCCCGGCGGCCCAAAGTGAAGACGAACCGCCGCCGGATGAACAGCCGGCCGCCCCCGAACCAACGGCCATTGCGCCGGCGCCGAACAACGGCAATGGCGGCGCCCCGGCCGGCGACCCCGCCGCCAGTCCCCGTCCCCGCCCTGCGCGCCCAACCGGCGCCGCCCGCCAGGCAGGCTCTGCCCGCCAGCCGCCCCGGGAGGCCGCCCCATGAACACCGCTGCCCAGCCGGCGTCGCCCTTGCTTGTCGAACTCCGCCAGGTGCGTAAACACTATACGATTGGCGCTACCACCGTGCAGGAGCTGGCCGGCATAGACCTGCAAATCCGCCCGAAAGAATTCTGGGCCATCATGGGACCCAGCGGATCGGGTAAGAGCACGATGCTGAACCTGCTCGGCTGCCTGGACCGGCCCACTTCCGGGCAATACATCCTGAACGGCCACGACGTCAGCCTCATGAACGATGACGCCTTGAGCGATATCCGCCTGCGGGAACTGGGTTTTATTTTCCAGAGCTTTAATCTCATTCCGCAATTGACCGTCCGCGAAAACATCGAGTTGCCGCTGTTTTACCTCGGGTGGGATGCGGCCAGTTCCGCCGAACGCGCCGCCGAACTGGCGGCGAAGGTCGGTCTGGGCAACCGTATCCACCACCGGCCCGCGGAATTGTCGGGCGGCCAGCAGCAGCGCGTGGCCATCGCGCGGGCTCTGGCCAACGATCCGGCCGTGCTGCTGGCCGATGAGCCGACGGGCAACCTCGACACTGCCACCGGGCAACAGATCATGGATTTCCTGATCCACCTGCATCAGAGCGGCAAAACCATCATCATGGTGACGCACGAACCTGAAGTCGCCGCTTATGCCGCCACCCGCATGCACATGCGCGACGGCGTGATTGACCGGATCGAGGCCTGACCATGCACCAATCCCGCATCATCCGCAACATCCGACTGGGGATCAACACACTGATGCTCCACAAACTGCGCTCGGGACTGACCGTCCTGGGCGTGGTGTTCGGCGTCGGCAGCGTCATCGCCATGCTGGCCGTGGGCGAAGGCGCGGGGCAGGAAGCCATGCGCCAGATTCGCAAACTCGGCAGCAATAACATCATCCTGACCTCCGTAAAGCCGACGGCCGACGAGCAAGCCGCTTCGCAGCGCACTTTCATGAGCATCTACGGTCTGCTGCACGAGGACGAAGTCCGCATCCGCGAAACCATTCCCGGCGTCCGGCGTACCGTGCCCGTCAAGCTGGTCCGGCGCGAAGGCCGCCTGGGGGAGCGCGCCCTGGAAATGCGTCTGATGGGCACCACGCCCGACTGGTTCAATCTGGTCAACCGGCCGCTGCTGGCCGGCCGGCCGCTGATGCCCGCCGATATGCTGGCATGGTCGCCCGTCTGCGTCCTCACCGAACTGGGCGCCCGGCGGCTGCTGGCCGCCCGGAACACGCTGGGGCAATCCGTGAAAATCGGGGGCGAATTATACCGGGTCGTCGGCATCGTGCGCAACGAAGATTCGGAAGGCGGAGTCCAGACGCCCGACCAGCAGACTGACGCCTACATCCCGTTGAATGTCGCGCTGGCGCAGTACGGCGATGTTTCAGTCCGCATCACCGCCGGCACCTACGAACGCGAGAAAGTGGAACTGCACATGATCCTCGTGGAAACCCGCGCGATTGAGGATGTTGAAAAAACCGCCGCCGCCATCGAGGCCATGCTGCGGACTTTCCACCGCCAGGAAGACTACAAGATCAGCGTCCCGCTGGCGCTGCTGCGCCAGGCGGAAAACACCAAGCGCACTTTCAACATCGTCCTGGGCTCGATTGCCGGCATCAGCCTGCTGGTCGGCGGCATCGGCATCATGAACATCATGCTGGCCTCCGTCACCGAACGCACCCGCGAAATCGGCATCCGGCGCGCCATCGGCGCCAGGCGCCGGCATATTGTCGGGCAATTCCTCATCGAAACGATCGTGCTGTCCATGATCGGCGGGCTGGGCGGGATTGCCCTGGGATTTGCCATTCCCTGGCTCATCAGCCAGTTTACCGGCATGCCCACCCTGGTGCCGACCTACGGCATCGTCCTGTCCATCGGCATCAGCCTGGGCATCGGCATGATCTTCGGCATCTACCCCGCGCGCCGCGCCGCCAATCTCGACCCGATCGCCGCCTTGCGGCATGAGTAACGAGCCCGAAAATACTTGCATTCACGCATCAACCGGGTAAAATTCGGGCGCCATGTGGATGGGCAATGTCCCCGCCGACTTTAACGGCGCTTGACACACAAAGAATGCGCCTCCTCCGGCGGCGCGGCCATGAAAGGAAGCTCGATGCCATTGCACAAAACCGCACGGGTTATGGCCTGTCTGCTGCTGCTGGCATGCCTGATGGGCGCGCGCCGGCTGCAAGCCGGCGGCGAATGGCAGTTCGCCGCCGCGGACGCCAACCGGGACGGCTACGATGATCTCGCCGTCATCGGCGGCGGCGAGTGGTACGTCTGGATGTCGGGCGCGCAATACGTCATGCAAGGCCCCTACGACCTTGATTTGTCCGGCGGACAGTTCGCCGCCGGGGATATGGACGGCGACCGCCAGGCCGACCTGGCCATGCTCTCCGGCGCGAACTGGCATGTCTGGCGCTCGGGCAACGCCTTCGCGCGGGAAGGGCCTTACAATTGCGGCGTCACCGGGACGCCCTGCCTGCATGACTTTGATGGCGACGGCTGCGACGACCCCTGCGTCGTCGCCGCTCACACCTGGCATGTATGGCAATCCTCCCGGAATTACGCCAAAATGCTGCCGTTCGGCTTCGATCCGGGAGCGTCCACGGGGCTGATCCCCCTGGCCTGGAAGGAAACCGAGGGGGATTATTTCGGCTACATGCGCCCGGACGGCATTGTGCGCTTCCGCCGTTACCCGCACCATCCCATCGCCGGCCCCTTCCGTCTGCCATACGGCAACCCGGTTATCGGCAACTTCGACAACCACGAAAAACCGGACCTGGCGGTGCTGCAAAGCCGCACCAACGGGTTCTGGATTTACACCTACCTGTCGGGCGAAAACTGGAACGAGGGCGGCCCCTACCCCCTGACTTCCGACCGGGTGCCCGGCGTGGGCGGGCTGGTCTGGATGGACACCAACGGCTGCTATGCGGCGGTGTCGGTTCATGACATCGGCGAGTCCACCAATGCCCTGGTGTACATCAACAACACCCGATTGCATTTTACCAACCGGGTGGGATTCATCACCAGCAAGGGCTACCGGGTGGAAGCGCCTCTGGGCTGCTACTACCGGCGGCTGTCCGGGCTGAAGCCCGGCGACGCGCTGACCCTGACGGTGTATCCCAACAGCCCCGCCTATCCCGGCCGGGTTTACAAGTCCCAGCCGACCCGGATACCGCCGCGGGCGCAGGTATTGCAGCCCACGAACGGCGCCAAGTTGTTTGCCGGCCAACCGGTGGCAGTCTCCTGGACGGCGGCGGCCGGCGCGCAGGGATACCTGGTAAGTTACATGGGCGAGGATGCCGCCGCCGCACCGGACGACAGCAATGCCTGGATGATCGAATACGCCGCCGCCCCGCGGACAACCTACACCATTCCCGGAAGCTATATAGTCCGGGGCGGGGCCGACTTCGGCGTGACCGCGCTGTGCGGCGACGTGCAGAAACTCCTGGCCGGCGAGGACACCAACGACAGCTTTTTCGTCGCCGCCCATTACGACGAGACCTCGGCCATGGTGGAGACGCCGCCGCCCCCCCCGACATTCATCGCCAGGCAATACAAAGTGCGGCAGGATGGGTTGACCTTCAAAGTGCGCGAGACCGATCCGCTGAAAATGACCAAGCCCGGCCGGGTCCTGCTGGACCTGCGCCTGCGCAAGCGCAAGATCAGCATCGCTTTTGTGATGGCCTATGACATGAACGGCAACCAGTATTTCGAGTGGAGCAAGATGCGCCTGATAAAACGCAAGGGCAAGAGATATGAAGTGGTCATCCCCTTCCAGCCGTACTCCACCCTGGTCATCGGCACGCACGACGCCAAACTCGGCGGCATCACTTACACGCCATCGCCGTAACCCGCGCACCCAAAATGCCTGCCGACGATGACTGAATGGAGCCTGGACGCCCCCATCCCGGCAAGCGCCCGGCCGTTGCATCCTGCCGCCGATGGGGCGCTAATCCGGCAACACCAACTCGAATTCATCCCAGCTTGCGCGCGGCGCAATGTCTTTCAGTTCCGCCGTGCGATGCCCATGCGACACCCGGATTGTGCAACGGTAATCGGTTCGCTCCGGGCGGCCGTCCCGGCCGGCGGCGAGATGGAGGTCGGTCAGGATCAGGGCGCCGGTTTCACCCGGCCCCGGGGTGCGGCCGGCGGCGCCGGTGATTGCCTGATATTTGTCGAATTCCCCCGCCGGCATGGCGGCGGGTGGAATAAGTTTAACGACCGCGCCCGGCAGCGGCCGTCCGGCGCGGTCGGCAGCCTTGACGATGACATGCCGCTTGGAAATGAAATACGCGCTTGGATTAGTGGAATATGTTCCCCTGCCCCAATCATCCACATCGCAATCCACCGCCACCAGGCGGCCTTTATGATTCAACGCCCAATTCAGGCGGTTGCCGGAAAAACGGCAGTCATACAAAACGCCGTCGCGGGTGACGGACACGGCCGTGCCGCAATCCTGCAAGGCACAGCCCCGGACCTCCGTCTGGTAAGTTCCGGTCACGGCGGCGCCGCATTTTTCAAAACGGCTGTTTAAATATTTGCCGCTGCCCAGCATTCTGCCGAACACGCCCTGGAATCCCCGCACCGTGGCGCCGATCAATTCCAGCCGGTCAATCCCGCCCATGTAGGCCGCTTCGATCGGATCATCGCCCCGGGAGGATATCAGGCTGTTATAGACCAGCAACTGCCCGCCGGCGTTTTTGGAGGAGACGCCGTGAAATCCGCCGATTACCAGGCGGCAAGGGCCGCGGGCATGTTTTTCCAGCAGCAGCGCGCCATGGATAGCCGGGTTATCGGCCGCGCCCAGTTGCAACCGGTTTACCAGCCCGGTCCGGCGCAGCATCCAGGACTGAAAAGGTTGTCCCGCTACCGGGTCAGGGTTTTCGCCCGCCAGCCAGTTTGGGTAAACCCGCACCTCGCCCTGCACAACCAGAATTTCGTCGGGACAGGCGGCATCGCCGATCTGGAAAAAGGTGCTGCTGCCGTCATTCCATCCGATGACCAGGTTGGCGGCGACTATGATGGTTTTACCGTCGGCATCCGCATGGACGCGCCCCCAGCCGAAAGTCCGGTCAATGCGGGCCAGCATCCGCGGCGTGCAGGGGAAATCCGCCGGGTAATCCGCCACGCGGATGGTGTCCGTGGCGGGGCAATATTCCACGGCCGGCCAGGCCGGCCGGCTGAAAACAACCAGGCCTAATAACGCCAGTATCCGGCAGATGCTGTTCATGGTTCGAATTCCGTCGGTTCCAGTCCGGGCTCGAGTTGCAGGGCGTCCAGGAATACCGGGCCGGTTGCCTGGATACGGTCGCCGCCGGCCAGCAACAGCATGGCGACCGCGTTATGGGTCCGGTAGCGCGCCGGTATGGTAACCCGCAAATGATAACGCCGCCAGACATTGCCGGAGATTTCGACAAATTGCCGATGCCCGCCTTCGAACATGCCGGATTGGAACCACAACTTGACCGGCCCGGCCGATTCCGTACGCGCGTAAAACGAAAACACATAGGTTTGGGCTGCCGGCAGTTGCGGACCGGTTTTCCAGTAAATATTGCCGTAGGAGCCGGCGATATACAGGCATTTATCGCCATGAAACGGCTGGTTGGTGGTCAGCCCGACGGCCGCGCCGGGGGCGCCGATGCGGATGCCCCCGCCCTGGGGCGGACCGTGCGGGATGTAATAATCCGGCCAGCCGGCGACGCTTTCCAGTTCAAAGCTCGGATTCGGCAGAATATTCTTGAAGCCGATCCGGCCCTCGCTGTCATACCCGGATTCCACAGGCCCCTCTTCGCCCTGCGGCGCAATGGCGACGGAAATCCGCACCGGCGCGCTGCCGGCAATATCGTTAAAGACATACGACCGCACCCCGCGCGCGGGCAGCGTGTCCACAAACGCCCCATCCTTGATCATGCCGAGTTTGCCGTCAAAAAGATCGTTCAACGTTTTATCCGCCAGGCCCTTGACCGCAACGGAGATTTCAACCGGCGAGCGCCGGACATTGGCGGCGAGCAGGACGTACCGGCCGTCGGGAAACCGCGCCAGGCGGCATTGCACATCCGGGACTTCATCGCGCAGCGGCGCCCAAATGCCGGGGGTATAGGAAATTTCCTGTTCCGGATCGGGCCCGGCCAGGGCCGGAGTCATGGCGTTGATGCGTTCCGCGACCGTCTTCAATCCCTGCCATTGCCCTTCGGTATTGATCAAGCCGTGCGTGAAATAGATAATGCCGCGGGTGCCGTGGATCAATGCCAGGTAGGACTGGCAGATTTGTTCCGGCCCGGAAATCATCCGCTTCTGGGTGGCGCTCCACAATGACGACATGGGGACGGTCCACGGCAGCAAGCCTTTTTCCCGGGCGCGTTGGGCGGTGCGCGCCGTGACGCATGACACCCAGTTGATGCTGCCCCGCGGCGGATTGCCGCCGGGAATCCAGTACGGATCGGTGCCCAGCGCGTCGGCAAAGTCGGTGTATTTCGCCCCTCCCGGAATTTTGGAGGAATAAATCACAAAGACCGGCCGGTAAGGATCAACCTCGCGGATGGCGTCGGTCATGCGATTCAGTTCGACCTCCAGGTCGGCTTCCCGGAATTCGGGCGGCTCATCCAGCGTGTTGTAGGCCATCAGGCTCGGCATGCCACATACCGCCTTGACATTCTCCAGCATCAGCGGCAGGTGCAGGCCCATCCAGTCCGCGGCGATTTCATTGCGCTGCGCGCGGGTCAGCCGACTCCAGGGTGTTGCGCCGGCAATGGCCAGGTATTTCCAGTGCAGTAAACCCCGATCTAACTTCGCCAGCGCCGGCGCGTATTCATCGCCCGTGAAATATTTTTTCAGGCTGGCCATTTCCGCCGCGCGGTTGGCGGTTTTTTCCGGCCGCACCATCAGCATCAAACCGTGTTTTTGGGCCAATTCCGCCACCTTGATGAAATCTTCCGGGGTCATGGGCTGCGGATATTTGCCCAACCCGAGATCGGTCCACCACAAGACGGTGTTGAATCCCGCCGCGGCGATTTCGCGGTATTGGGCATCATCCACATCCATGCAGAAACCGAGCGGGAAGAAAGGCTGCCCGTCATGCAGCAGCGTCCCGCCGCGCGCCCGGTCAATTTTCCATTCCCGCCCCGGCGCCGGCGGGCATTTGACGAATTCAAAATCCACGTCGAAAATTTTACTCCCGGTGTGATCTTCCAGCGCCAGGTTGAACGCGTGGCGGCCGGCCGGAATATCCGTGATTGGAAAATTCATGGCGCCTTTGGGACTGACAGCCGCCTGGCGCGCAAGCTGCCGGCCGGCGCGGTCGCGGACGACGAGGAATTTGCCCTGCAGCATATTTTCCGGCATGCCGATTTCGTAGAGCGCCTCGGCGGCTTCCTCGCCGGTGTAATAATTCAGGCGCGCCATGGCATGCAAAATTTCGAAGCCGGACGCATTCCTGATCTGCCAGGTCTGGAACGGCATCCGCGTATGCGGATCGAGCAGCACCACGTCAATATCCCGCTGGCCGATGCCCGACACCGGCACTTCAATGTCCGCCGGAAAAACCTGGCGGGAATTCACGGGAAATTGTCCGGTAATGCGCCGTTCGGCGCCGGCGGTTTTCTCGATCACCGCCACTTCGACCGTGCCCGTGGCGGCGGTCATGGCCTGCAGGGTGAGATTGACGTCATAACACATGCGCCCGCCCGATTCGTGAAGTTCGCCCGCGGCCACATGGCCCGCGTTGACGACCAGCGGGAAATCCGGCTTCAGCGCGCCATCCAATCCGGTAATCAGGGCCATTTCCGAACGCCTGGTCCATTCCGATGTGGGCGCGAGCGTGCTGACATGCTCATCAAATCCGATTTCCACCGCGAATTGGTCGTATTTCTTCACCAGTTTTTTGCGGAATATGTTCAGCCACACCTCTTGCAGGTCGCCATAACCGGCCAGGTCAAACAACGGGATGGCCAGTTCGGCCGTCCAGCCTTCGGGATTGACGCGCGTGGCCGATGGCCAGGAGATGGCGGGTTTGTCCGCCGCGGCGGACAGCATGCGTTTGAGTTCATGCGCGTTCCTGAAATTCAGAACGTAGCGGAACACCTGGCGGTCATCGTCCAGTCCGGGATTCAGAAATATCTTGATGCATTCATCGCCGTAAACGTTGCCGCCGAAATTTTCGGTCACCTTGGCCTGCATGTCCGCGGAATCGGGATGCCGGCAGTCAAATGCGATATAGAGCCAATGCCCGTCGGTCAGCATGCGCGCCGCCGTATCGGTATTGGGCGCGCAATTTGTTTTTTTGAACTCGAAGTCATGAAAAGCCGGGCTGACCCAGGCGTTTTCCCAGCAGGCATCATCCGGGAGGCCGTCAATCACGGGCGGAATTGCAGTTCGGGGAACCTGGATTTGCGGCCGGTCATAGGCCCGGGCGGGCGCAAGCAGCAGACACAGGATGGCGGCAGAAAAGAAGAGCTTGCGTGTGTGGTTTTTCATTGTGTTGGTTTCCGGGGATCTGCTCTGACTGGTAATGAATTGTACAAGCAACTCAATAAGTATGCGGTTTATAACCGGCAAGCGTCAACAGAATTTTATCCACCGTTTTTCCGGAGTGCGCAAACATTGTTTGACTTGGATTCCCGGTTGGTTATTATGTCACATTTCGCGTTGGACGCCGTTAAGACTTCCGCGCCGCCGATCCGATATGACCGAACGACAAAACGCGATCATTGTCCCGCCTGCGGCGGATTTCACCCGCGCGGAGTCGCGCCGCGGGATGCGGCATGCCATCCTGGCCTCCTGCTGGGGCGCGATTCCGCAGATTGTCCTGCGCGACAGCAGCATCATGATCCTGTTTGCGACGCTGATCGGCGCGGGCGAGATGATCTCCATCGCCACCACCGCCCTGCAGGACATGGCCCAGGCGCTGCTGATCCTGCCTTTCGGCTATCTCACCGCCCGCACCGGCAAACGCCGGATGATCATCCGCGCCACGCTGACGGGCATGGCGGCGTTTCTCTTCAGCATGGCGGCGCCCGGTTTCGGCCCGGCCGCCGGCCTGGCGCTCCTGCTGGCCCTCTCCGTGTTTGCCGTCACGATCGGCGCATGCAATTCCGCGTGATGTCCGCTGCTGGATGACATTGTACCGCCGGACGAACGCGGGCTTTTTTTCGGCAACCTGCGGTTTTCCTGGCAGTTGGTGACAGCGATCTTCGTGCTGGCCTCCAGCGCCCTGGTGGGCGCGCGGGCCAGCGTATCCGTGTTGCAGATGGTCATCGCCGCCGCGGGCCTGGCGTTGCTGGGCCGCGCATGGCATGTCAGCCGCATGCCGGAAAAGCCGGCGCCGCCCCCCGCCGCCTGGCGGGATGTCATGGCCGATATCCTGGCCAACCAGCGTCTGACCAGTTTTGCCGTTTACCTGTTTTTCCTGTACCTTTCGGCTTCGGCTACGGTGCCGGTGGCGTTCATGTTCGCCAAGCAGGCGCTGGCGCTGCCGGACAACCTGGTGGTTTTCTGCTCGGCCTGCCTGATGGGCGGCCTGATTATCGGCTACCAGGCGGGCGGACGCCTGGTGTACCGGCATGGCGTCAAACGGGTTTTCCTGTCCGCCCACCTGGCTTTCGCGCTGGTAAATTTCCTGCTGCTGCTGGTGCGCGACGGCAGTTATCACGCCGTGATCCTGCTGATCAGCCTGATCGCGGCATACGGATTTTTCACCGCCTGCGCCTCGGTGGCGGTTTCCAGCGAGATTTTCGCGCTGTCGCCGGCCAACAACAAGATCATGTCCATCGGGTTCGGCGTCAGTTTTTACACCGCCGGCATCGGGCTGTCGCGCATTCTGGCTTCCCTGATCATCGGTTGCGGCATCCTGGCGCCGCATTGGCGCCTGGGCGGCGCGGTCATGACCAAGTACCACGCGCTTTTTATTGTTTACGGCGCCGGGGTGCTGCTGGCGGCGGCGCTGCTGGCGATTGTCCCGGCCATGATCAAGCACGTGCATCGCCTGCCCCCGACCTGAATGTTTCGGAATAAGGCGTAAAAAATGTTGCATTTCCCGGCATCCCTGTTAGAATGACATTGTTTCTATTTGTAGTAGCAAGGCGCGGAAACAATTCATATGCGCGCGGATGATCTGCGGGAAATCGCCGAAGTGCTCGCGGAAATGCGCCAGCCGGCGGAAGTGCGCGATTGGCTGCAGGCGTTGCTGACGCCGTGCGAGCGCGCGCGTCTCTGTTTGCGCTGGAAACTGGTCGGCCTGCTTGCAGCGGGGGTGCCGCAGCGGGAAATCGCCAGGCGGCTGGGCATCAGCTTGTGTAAAATCACCCGCGGGTCGCGGGAAATCAAGCGCGGCCCCGGACTGTTCCGCCGGATGGTGGAACGCCGGGCAGCGCGGCGACGATAGCATTTATTCCAACAAACCAGGAGCTGTCAATGAGCGAAACAGTGAAAGTGTTGCTGAGCGAAGACGAAATGCCGCGGCAGTGGTACAACATTCAGGCGGATTTGAAGCACCCGCTGCCGCCGCCCTTGAAAAAAGACGGCAGCCCGGTCGGCCCGGACGACCTGGCGCCGGTGTTCCCGATGAACATCATCGAGCAGGAAGTCAGC
>JAXGSX010000075.1:0-13439 GCA_040775225.1 Kiritimatiellia bacterium
CGGCGGGTTGCTGGTGTCCCTGCAGGTCTCCAAAGCGCGGGTGCGGCGGTTGATCCTGCGGAATGACGGCGCGCGTCCGCTGCGCCGGCATTTGCAGATCAATCCGCGCTACGCCGGCCGGCTGCCGGCGGAATTTGAGATCAATCCCGGGAAAACGCTTAAGCTATGAAAGGCAAAGGGATGCATAAATATCTGATGCTCGGTTGGTTGGCCGGAAACATATTATGCGGGCAAATTTTCAGCGCAGCCGCAGATGATGAAATCATGCCGGAGTTGACGCTTCCGGCATGCGCGGCGCCGCCGACGCTGGATGGCAGGCTGGACGACACCTGCTGGGCGACAGCGGCTGTCATCACCAACCTGCATGTGGTGGGGCAGGCCGGCGCCATGACCGGACAACACCGGGTCATGGTCTGCCGCGACGCCGCCTGGCTGTATGTCGGGTTCCGGGTGGAGCAGCCGGTGCTGGACCGGAATCCGCCGACTTTCCGGCATCACGATGCGGATATCCAGCAGGAGGATAATGTCCAGGTGTCGTTCGATCCGGGGGCGGGCGGGAAAGTTTATTACCAGTTCCTGGTCAGCCCGCTCAACACGCGGGCGGATTTCCGGATGGTGGGCGGCCGGCGGGACCGGGAGGGATGGAACATCCCGTGGCGTTCGGCGGCGGCGCAGGATGACGCGGGGTGGAGCGTGGAAATGGCGCTGCCGCTGGGTTTGCTGATGCAGGGCGGGGATGCGGATAAGCTCCGGTTCAACGCCGTGGTGGATACGCGGATTGTGGAACGCGACGCCTCCGCGGCTCAGGTGGGAATCAAGTCGGTTATCGGCAGCTGGGCGCTGTTAAAACGTCAATTCGATGAGCCGGAGCATTTCGGACATTTGCGCCTGGCGTCCGGCAGCGCGGTGACTATGCCGTTTCTGCCGTTCCTGTCCGCTGCCCATGTTGAGCCATACCGGATGGAAGACGGGAAATATTATTATGATGTGCGGGTGGAATTAAGCGATGCCGGGAAAAAGGGCGGATCAATCAATCTGGCGGTCGAGGATCAGCCGGCCATAGGACAAGTCCGGCGGATTGAGCGGGAGATTGACTTGGCCGGGGATGGCCGGATGGAAACCATGGTCATTCCGATGCCGGTGGAGCGGTTATGCGCCCGGGAGACGGCGGTCCGTCTGGTGGATGCGGCCGGCGAGGTGTGGCAGACGGCGCTGCCGGGGAATCTGGATGTCTTGGATGTATTTTCGGCCTATCTGGACCGCAATTATTACACGGGGGAAGCGGCGGCGGGGGCGGTCTGCCGGCTCGGCGTGCCGGCGGCAGGATTGCCGGAACTGACTTTGCGGGCGCAGTTGGCCGATGGGCGGGAGTTGGCCCGGGCCGGCGATCTCCAACCGGCGATGACGTTCGACATCCCCCTGGCGGATCTGGCGGCGGGGGAGCATGTAATTACGCTGGAACTGTGCCGGGGGGAAGATGCAGTGACCCGGCATGAAGTGCTGTTGATCAAGCGCGCGCCGCATCCGGCGGGGGAATGGAAGGTGGACCAGGTCAACCGGGTGCTGCTGCGGAACGGCGAGCCGTTTTTCCCGTTTGGCATTGTCATGGCCGGCATAGCGGCTCAGGATGACTGGGCCTTCCGGGATGTGGCGGAGATGGGCATGAACAGCATTTACCATTGGAAGGGCGCGGCGGTCACCAACGTCGAAGAAGCCGCCGCCGATGCACGCGCTTACCTGGCCGCGGCCGGCAGGCATGGATTGCAAGTGGTGTTCTGTCCGGATAAATACTCCATACCAACCGCGGTGGACGACGATATAAATGATCTGTTGACCCCGGAACAATTTGAGGCATTGAATGATTTTGTTAAAACTGCACGCGGCCAAAAGATAACTAGACTGAGAAATCATCTTGTGCACAATGCGGTTTTGAAACCATTGCCGGTGCAAACCAGGGGGCGGATATTCCTGGCAATGTATGAACGGCAATTGCCGGTTTTGCGGGCTGTGGCTGATGCCGTCAAACCGGCCGGCAATCTGGCCGCATATAACATTTTTGATGAGCCGAATGTGCCGGGGGTGAACCAGGATGTGGCAGGGCGCGCATATTACAAAATGCTGCATGAGTATGACGGTTATCACCCGGTATTTGTGGTTTACAATACTTTGTGGGATTCGCCCGCGTTTATGAAGCGCATCACGGATTGGTGCGATGTCCTGGTGCAGGATCCTTACTGGGTGCCGGCGGGAGGCCGGAATCGCCCTTCGCAATCGGTGGTGACGCATGTGGCGACCATGGTGGCGCGGACCAAGCGCCTGGCCGACAGCGCGCGGCGGGTGACAATGACCGTGCCGCAGGCGGAATTTTGGAGCGGCTGCCGCAAGCGGTCGGTATCGCCCGCCGAGCAGCGTTGTCAGACTTACCTGGCCCTGATCCATGGGTCCAAGGGCATAATTTATTTCTTTTATCCGTTGTTTTCGGAGGCGATGGCAGGGACGATGCGGCAGCTGGGTGCGGAAATGCAGGTGTTGGGGCCGGTATGCCTGGCGCCGATTCCGGCGCATACTGTAACGTATTCGCCCGGCGAGCTTGATCCGATCAGCGGAAAATTTACCGATGTCCAGGTTGCGCTGCGCCGTAATCCGGCGGGCGGATATGTGCTGCTCTGCGCGAATACGGTGGATTATCCGGTGGATGCAAAGTTCATCATCCCGGCGCTGGTCGCAACCGGGACGGTTCAGCGTTTGTTCGGCAAAGAGGCTTGCCCGGTTAAGGATCATGCGTTCAGCGACAGCATAGAACGGTTGGGAACACGGGCGTATCTGGTTGAGGCGCCGGCGGGCTTGAACCCGGAGACAGTGGAGGCGCCGGTGGAAATCCGGGTGGAAATGACGCCGCATCCGGAACAGGCGTTGGGTGAGCCGCCCGCCGACCTGGAATTGGATCGCACGGGCAAGAAGAACAAACTGCCGAATTCAAGTTTCGAACAGGCAACGCTCCCCGGCTGGCCGGATTATTACCGCACCGCCGGCAGCCCAATCCTGCCGGACGAGCGGATCGGCGCGGACAGTGGAATATGGGGCGTGGACACCAACCGGCCATATCACGGAAAGAATTGCTTGCGGATGGATGCCGGCGCGGGCAAACTCCGTCAGACTTACATCGAATACCAGATTGATCCGGCGCTTACCCCGACGGCCACCGATTTTGTGCTCTCGGCCTGGATGAGGGCCAACCGGGATGGGGTGCGGGCCTCCATGTATGTCAGCGGGAAAGGAATTACTACCAATGTGGCGCTAACGACGGAATGGCATAGATATGCCCTGCCGGTCCGATTGCCCGCGCAAACGTCATACCTGGTACTGCGCTGGTATTATTCCAATGAGCATGCGAATGACATGATATGGATGGATGCCGCGCAATTGGAAGCCGGCGTGCAGGCGACGGGGTATGAACCGTGAGGCTTCCGGGGCATTAGAGAATCCGGTGTTTGACAAGGTTAAATGCAGGAATGCTTAAAAAAGGGGAGATAACCATGCGTGGGATCAGTTGCGGAAGCCGTCCCCAAAGAATCGGAGCGCTTGGCGGCCGGCTGGGGCTTGTGGTTTTGATCAGCGTCTTGATGGGCGTATTGGTTTGCGGACTGGGCGCTGGGACGTGCGCTGCCGCCGGCAATGATCTGGTCACGGTCAATACTAATTTGGCCGGCTCCATGACTTGCGGCATCCAGGAGGCCATTGATGCCCTGCCGGAAGGCGGCGGAGTGGTGGATTTGCCCGTTGGCGTCTATGAATTGCGGCGCTCCGTATATTTGCGGCCGTTTGTAACCTTGCGGGGGCGGGGCGACGGCTCGGTTATCCGCAAAAGTCCGGCTTTGTTTGTCAGGCTGGCGGAGGATGTGCCCGCGGGATCCACGCAGGCATGCGTGGTGGTTGAAGATGCCGCGGCGTTGCGGCCCGGGATGGGGATGCTGGTGTGCATGGCCGGCGAACGCCGGCGCCGGGAAGCGGACGTGGAAATCGAGCGGATTGAGGGCAAGCGGGTGTTTCTGAAAACAGCCTCTTATAAAGGCAGCGCGAGCGGAAAGACAATCAATCGCGGCGGCCGGCCCTGGGAGCCTTCCGAGGCCCTGCTGGTGTCGGAGGGCGCGGCGCTGTGCAATGGTTTTCCCTTGATCCATTCCTCCCGGCGGGCGGTGATCTCCAATCTGGCGCTGGACGGCAACCGCGCCAGTCAGACCGTGGACGGCAAGCAATTGTATCTGGAGTACCCGCTGTGGGGGTTGCGTTTACGCTGTGTGCCGTATCTCGCTTATGACTCGCGCCTGGAATATTGCCGGATATACGAGTCGGCGGGCGTGGCGGTTTCGATCAACGGGCGCGGCACGGTCATCGGCTGCGATATCTCCCACAGTTCACAGGCCATTCATCCCGGCGCCGGACCCTACGCGCGCATCCTGCAAAACACGATCCATCACAATGGTTACGGGATTTACTGTTGCGAGGGCAACTACGGCATGATCATCAGCCAGAATCATATTTACGAGAATCAGCGCGCCGGGATAGATGAACTCGGGGTCAAAAGCGAACGTTTGGGGCGCCCGGGCCGGGTAGGCGACCATTTCGCGATCATCAGCGACAACGTGATCTACCGCAACGGCGAAGCCGGCATCCAGAGCGCCAATCCCGGCCATGCCGACACCGGCCCGGAAGATTTCATCATCACCGGCAACATCATCATGAATAACTGGCAAAATCGCGACCGCGACCGTTCCAAATTCGATTCCTACCGCGTGCCGGCCGGGATTGCGCTGCACAATTCCCGCCGGTGCATCGTCGCCAATAACCGGGTTTTTGACGATCAGGACTGGTATCCGCTGACCCTGTCGGAGGCAGTATCCGCCGGCGCGTCCGTTTTGCCGCCCATCTGCCACACCAATAAGCCTGCTCCGCCTGTGTTGTTCGAACCGTTGCAAAAAAGCCATTACAATGATGGCACATCCGAAGGACTGATGGAAAGTTTCAACGCGTTAATCAACGACGGCCTCCATTCCGAGCAACATCGCGTCATTTTACGCTTTGACGGCCAAATCGTGGCACCCCGTAACCATGACAAGCGGCGTGCGCATCTGGATGAGCCCTTGCTGAACGATTACAAGGCCGGCGCGCAGGTCATCCCAGAGAAAACGCAAATGTGGGGCATTTTCGTCGGCGGTCCCCAGTCGGAGGACAACGTGGTTGCTAACAATATCTGCCGCGGCAATGCCATCGGCGGGATACTCTGGGAAGGCGCCGGCATGCAGGTAAACGGCAATATCGGCGGGGAGAAGCAGGTGGATGGTGCCCGGCCGCTGGTGGCGAATGTTTACCCGGAAGCTTCGCCTTGATGAAAGGAAAAATTGTGAAACAAGCGCTATTGATTACGATGCTGATTGGTTTGTTTGCAGCGGGCAACATGACGGCTGCGGACGGCGCCGCGCCGGGCGCCGCGCCGGCCGGCCGGCCGGCGGCGGCCCCGGGACATGCCTTGCTGGACCTGTCGAATTCCGATAAAATCGTATTTTACGGGGTGTCCGGCACAGCGTCCGCCTATGCCTTGAAAGGCAAATCCTGGATCAGCAAACTGGCGCAAGAATTGAACTATATCTGCATTAACCAGGGCCGCTCAACCCAGTTGTACGATGAATATGCCTATAATATCCGGGATGGCAACCTGGTCGGCTGCGCGCCCGGGGTGGTCCTTTCCGATTTGCGTCCGACTTACATCTTCCTGGTGAGTTCCATCTGTAACCCGGGCGTCGGCGGGTGGGGCGGTCCGGCGGAAAACTGGGATTCCTCGCTGATCATGCACAGCATCAATAATGCCGTCAAAGCCGCGCGCAGCCTGGGCGCCCTGCCGGTGATCGGCACGGATTATTCCATGTCCGGCAGCGCCATGCTGGACAGCCTGCTGTTCGATTACGCGGCGCAAAACGGCATTCCCTACGCCGGTATCGGTAATATCGGCGCACATATCAATAATATCAGGTTCGAGCCGTACTGGCCCGGGAATCATCCCGCCACCAGGTCCAACGCCCTGAATACGGAGGAATGGCTCTATTTCCTGTCGCAATTTCCGCCGCCCTTGCGTTGCATTAAAATTTTCCGCAAGCGCTCCGCCTTGCCGTTGAACGGCGATGTCAATCGCCTGAATTACGACGATATCGCCGGCCGGGCTAAAAAGTTCCAGGAAATTGACATGGGCGATTCCTGCCTGCAGCCCGATGCTGAAAAATATTACGACCGGCTGGACGAGTATTTTGATACAGGTTTTGTTTCGCCCAACGAATACACCAAATTGATTGCCGGGGCGGAAGGCGTGCGGTTTGATCCCGACCGGTGGGGGGATGCCGTGTCCTTGCTGGATTTCACGCTGGCAGAATCCATGCCGACGCAGGCGGTCATCTGCGTGAAGTCGGCCGCGACAAACCTCGATTTTTATATCAAGAACAATCTCGCCCGGCCGGGTGAATTGAAGTATGTCAAAGGGGGCGTGTTCGCGGTTGACCAAGCCGTGTTTGACACGCTTGATGATGCGTATATCGGGTTGGAATATGCCAGCGATGTTTTGGGCGCATCCGGGGACGGTGCGCTGGTGTATCAAGGCAAATATCATGATTACAATGTGGGTTATGTGGTCTGCCTGACGGCCAGCACGACCATCGGCAAGCGCAACTGGCGGGAGCGGAAGCCGGGGGTGTTGAAAAACACCAATGGCAGCCGGGATATTCCGCATCTGGGCTTCGTGCACCTGCGCAAGGATTACCAGTTCTTTCACAGCCTGCAGCAGGGATTCGGCGAATTCGTGCAGGCGCCGGCGGAACGCGGCGAAAATGGTTACTGGATTATCCGGCTGGACTTGGGACAATTGCGCGCTTACACGGACTTCGACAACATCAAGCTGCTGGCCGTCAGCCGGGCCGGGTTTGCGCTGGAGGATGTGTTTGTGTCCTACACGGGCGGCGCGCCGAAGGCGCGCGCGCCATTGGCCCTGCCGGCGCCGAAACGGCAGTTCGCCGAAAAACTGCCGGTCAACCTCATTCTGCCGGAGCTTCGGGACAGCGGCTGGGAAGTGAACGGCGCGTCAAATGCCGTCAGCGTGGCGGCCTTGCCCGAGCAATTCGCCGATTACCCGCCCGTGCGCCGCGGCGGCGGCTATGCCGGGGCGGATCATATCCGCGAGCATGGCTTGCGGCATTGCAATTTGGCGGTTGACGCCGCCGGCTCGCCGGGGATCATCCGCCGCACGATTGAGTTGAAAAACAAAGCCGTGGGATACCGCAAAATGGCTGTCCGCGTCATTGCCCGGGTTTATCCGCCCAATTACATTTCCCGCGATGCCTGGGAGCCGGAAAAAGATTATATCCATAATGCCACCGTTTTCCATAACGGCCGTTATTACAGGAATAAAACCGGCAAGTCATATACCTACCGCGGCGGCGGCGCCCGGAACGTCGGGAACGCGCCGGCGCCCGATTCGGAGTTCTGGGCGGTGCTGGGCGATGACTGCAACGGGTATATCGCCGATGTCCCGCCCGTGACGCCCGATAGTTACGACCTGGGGACTTTGTGCGTTGGGCTTAAAATGCCGGACAAACTTTCATGGAAATTGATCAAGCGGACGGTCCAGCTCGGGTGGAGCGAGATTTACGTCGAAACCTGGCTGCCGCCGTTTGTGGATGAATTCGACCTGGCGCTTTTCAAGGATCCCTTCGATTTCGTGGATGCCAATTACCGGAATCATACATTTCCCTTGCAAATATTTTATATTTCGGTACAGATTGAAAATGAGTGAAGGCTTGCGAAGGGATCCGGAAACTGTGTTTTTCAGGAGGACATAGTCGTCTGGCTGGTCAGGGCGAAGCGTGCAACAAAACCAAAGGTTCAGTGCGGCATGTCATAGCACCTGAATTTTGCACCGCACAAGTATGGTGCAGGGTGCGGCGCGGCATGCTTAAACAATACAAGGAGGGTGGATTTATGAACGCAGGCAGATGTCAATTGTGTGTATCCCGCTTTTGCAGGATCATTGCCGTCACCGCCGGCCTGGCATGGGCGGCGCTGGGCGCCGGCGCGGCGACTTATTATGTGACCGAAGACGGACAGGACGAGGCGCCGGGCGACGGCTCCGCGGCTAATCCCTGGCTGACGATCAGCAATGCCCTGTACCACGCGGTGGATGACGATGCGGTAATCGTCTCCAACGGCACCTATGACCTGACCGAACAACTGGAGGTGACAGCCAAAATCCGCCTGCGCGGCTACAGCGGCGATCCCGCCGATACGGTGGTCAACGCCAATCAAACCGGCCGGTGCCTGCTGATCACACATACCGGTGCGGTGGTCAGCGCCATGACTGTTTCCAACGGCTATATTGGCGCGGACCTGGGCGGCGGCGGCATCCGCATGACCGGGGGGACAGTGAGCAATTGCGTCATTACGCATAATATCAGCACGAACGTGGGAATCCGCGGCGCCGGCATTTACATGTCCGGCGGGCAGGTTATTAATTGTGACATTATGCATAATGTAATGACTGATACAAGCCAGGTGCCTAATGGCGGCGGAATATATCTTATTGGTTCCGGACTCATAAGCGGATGCACTATTGATTACAACAGATACAACACGGGCGCTGGCTCCGGGCGTGGCGCTGGCGTTTTTCTGTACAATGGCGGAATGGTGGAAAAATGCGAGTTTACCGCGAACAGGTGCTATGGCGGCGCCGTGCAAATTGACGGGAATGGAATTGTGTCAAACAGTTCTTTTGTGTACAACACTAACGCTCTCGCCGTTATTGTGGTGAATACTGATAACAGTTCGCCGGTGTTAATATCAGATTGCAGTTTTGTGTCCAATGCCAACAATTATACAACAATCTGGCTTGCGCGGGAGGCAATTATCGAAGATTGCGATATATCACATAATACAATATCCCACGCCGGTTATGCGACTCTGCCGGTGGCTGCCGGAATGCGCATCATCATGGTTGCCGCCGGCAAGACCAACCTGATCCGCCGCTGTCGGATCATGCATAATCAAGCAACCAAAGATCCTATGTTCGCGGAGCATTACGGGCCGGCAGCATGGGTGTCCAGCAATACCATCTTTGAGAATTGCCTGATCGCCGGCAACAATCGGGGCGGGGTGTACGTGCAAACCAACGGCTTGAACGCGGTGTTGTCTTCCTGCACAATCTCGTCCAACGGTAATTACGGCGTGTTTTTCGACGGCATGGACGGCTTCCGCGCCGCGGCGACGAATTGCATTGTGTATCATAACGAGGTTGACGTCACCAACCGCCTGGCAGCCGCCACGAATGATTTCTGGTATTGCTGCGCTGCCGCGGATTTGCCGGCCGCTCAGGGCAACCTTGCCGGCCCGCCGGCCTTCGTGGACGCGGCCGCGGACGATTACCAGTTGGCGGGCGGCTCGCCCTGCATCAACCGCGGCTTGAACCAGCCCTGGATGGAGTCGGCCCTGGACCTGGCCGGCAACCGGCGGATCATGATGATGCGCACGGATATCGGCGCCTACGAATCATGGCCGCCGCCGGCCACTATCTTCATCCTGCGATAGCAACGAGACAGGGATTTCAGGTCGCAGGTTAAATTATGACCTCATCGAAAGTAACGGAGTGGGGGTCTTTTATTGATATGCATGTGCATCTGCCGGCCAACGCGGCGGCAGAAGAGGCGCTGTTTGAAGCGTTGATAGAGCAGATGACGGCGGTGGGATTGCGGAAGATCATCGTCGTCAACACCCTGCACGGCGAAGCGAATCGCTGGGCCCCCACACTGGAGCAACTGCTCAACGGCTGGGAACGCCTGCGGAAGTGGACCGCCCGCGACAGCGCGCGGCGGTTCGGTATGGCGTTCCTCTCGGCGCCGGGATTGCGCGGGAAGGATATCCGGGAATTGGGCCGGCGTTTTGTCGAAGAAGGCGCGGTGGGTTTCAAGGTGACGCTTTCATCGAAAAACGGGGATGCAATCTGTCCGGAAGTTTACCGGTTTGTGGAAACGGCCGTTGCTTTCGGGAAGCCGATCTTGTTCCATGATTACTTGCGCCCCTGCGCCATGCGGCCCGGCGAGTTGACGCCGGCGGATGTGGCCGGCATTGCGCGGCGGTACCCGGAAGCCAGGCTCATCCTGGCGCATGCCGGCGCCGATTATCAGCGCGCTTTGCCGGTCTATGCCGATATCCCAAATATCCTGGTGGATATCAGCGGCACCCGGTGTTATGAAGGCATGGTGGAAACCATTCTGCAATGGCTGGCGCCGGAGCGCGTATTGTTCGGGAGCGATTTGTATGGGCGCGGCCCATGGTCGCAACTGGCGAAGCTCTCCGGCGCCGGTATCCCCGCCGCCGCGCGCCGCATGATTTTGCATGACAATGCCGAACGTTTGTTTTTTGGAGGTTGCGGGAATGGGATCTGATGTGATTGACATGCATGTGTTCTGGGGTGAATGGCCGTTTTCCAACACCGGTTTCTGGGACGGGGCGCGGCTGCGCAAGCGCCTGGAAAAGGCCGGGATTACCAGGGCTTTCGTGTCGCCGTTCGGGCATGCGCTCTGCAAGGATGAGTTCGAACTGGATCGGCGGTTCCTGGCCGATTTGCGCGGCAATGATTTTCTGCTGCCGGTGGCCGGCCTGAATTTGAAAGAAGCGTATTGGCCGGAACGGATGGCGCGGCTGGGCAAGGCACAGAAATTCGCCGGCCTGATCCTGCATCCCGCGACCCGCCATTTCCGGCTGGATGACCAATCCCTGGTCGCGGCGTTTTTCCAGTGCCGGCGACAGTGCCAGCTCCGCGGGCCGGTGTTCGTTTCGGCGGGCATCGAAGAACAGCGCATGCGGCCCCTGGCGCTGGATGCCCGCCCGGTCGGCGCGCCGGAGCTCAAGCATGTTGATCCATTGCTGCAAAACCGTCCGGTTGGCGCTGCGGGCGAAGATGAAAATGAATTGGCGGCTTTCATCCGGCTGGCGTCGCCGGACATTCCCATTATCATCCTGGGATTGTCCGCATCCGAAATCGGCAACTTGATCAAGTCGGGCATTCCGGAAGGCAAGCGGATTTTATTCGACAGCGCCAACCTCGATGTCGGCCCGCTGGAGCGCTGGCGCAAGCTGGAGGAGCGGCATTACTGTTTCGGCAGTTTATGCCCGGTCCTGGCGCCGGAAGGCGCGGTCTGGACGCTGGAATTTGCCGCCGCTCCGGAACAACGCCATGCAATCTATGAGCGCGGGACGGAATTCATTCCTGACGGCCTGTAAATCGATACCCGCGTAACCACGGATGGCACGGATAGCACGGATGACCGCCAACCTCAAACAACCGTTGAACCTGATTCAACCTTTTTTTGCGTAACCTTGGTCTCCGGCGGGGTAACCCCCTCGAAGGACTTTTGAAATTGCGCTGGCGCGGCAGGATTGCGGCCCCCGGCCTGGCATGGCATCCTGCACGCTTACCCGCCGGCGCGGCGCCAGGCGGACGGCGTCTGGCCCGTGGCGCGCCGCACCCAGCGGCAGAAGTATGCCGCCTCGCGGAAGCCGCATTGCCGGGCAATCTCCGACGCCGTAAGTTTCGTGTTGCGCAGCAGCGCCAGCGCATGCTGCAGCCGCAGGCGTTGGATGTAATCGGTGGGGCTGACCCCCAGAGCGCCGTGGAACCGGCGGCTGAGCGATGAACGGTTAACCCGCAGCTCGGCCGCCAGGGTCTTGACGTTAAAAGTCGGCTCGCGCCAGTTCTGGTGCATCAATTCCACCGCGCCGGCCGCCAGGACGTCGCCCGTATCGGCCGGCCGATGCGCCGCCCGCGCCATGATCGGGAAGGCCGCCGCCGCCGCGCGCGATTCGCTGCCGCGCGCCGGGCTGCGCAGGCACTTGAGCAATTCCATGAATAAATCGCGCGGCGCCGGCCCGGCCGGATGCCGCTCGGCATACAAGCCGAAGGCCGCGGCCGTGGATTCGGCCAGCGGGCCATCCAGGCTCATCCATAAAAACTCCCACGGCCCGCGCCCGGCGCCCCATTCATGGCGCATGCCCGGCAGGTATACCGCCAGGTCGCCCGGCCGCATCGGCAGGCGGCGCCCCTGCAGCGCGATCCATCCCGAGCCCCGCAGGCTCCAGAATAATTGCACAATCGGCTTGACCCGGATGGGGCATGTAAAAGGAGGCGTAACGCGGTAATGGCCGGCGCAGAGGACGCTGAATGGCAGGCGGCTGACCGGCCCCGGCGTGGTGCGGTGCAGGTATTGGAGCGTTTCCAGCGGCATCACCAGAATCCAATCGGATAAACCATAAACAGGTTGGATTGTAGCCTGCTCCCTTTATAATGCAATGCAAACCTTTATGAACAATTCCAATCCAATCATCCGGCTGGTGCAACACGGGCAACCCCGTTTTGCCCTGGATGTCCACCCGCCGCAGGATGCCGAACCCATCCGCGCGGCCATCGCGGAACTGGCGCTGCATTGCGAAAAATGCCTCGGGCAGCCGGTTGCCTGGGCGAACGCCGGCCGGAGCATGCCGGTGCGCATTGAGTTGCGTTTTTGCCCGGAACGCGGCTGGGGACGCGAGGAGTTTGAAATATCGGCGCAGGGCGATTGCGTTGCACTGGCCGCTTCCACCGCCGCCGCCATGGGGCATGCCGTGCATTACTTCCTGGAGCAGGCGTTCGGTGTGCGTTGGCTTTGGCCCGCGGCCGGCGGCCCGGGGGATCATGACGCGGGGACCGTGTGTCCGCCGGCGGTGGACGCGGACTGGCCGCCGGGCGTAACGCGGCATCGGCCGGCATGGACCTGGCGGCGTTTGTGGCTGGGCGGCGCATTTTACGGCGCCAGCGATCCCTGGCTGGCGGAAATGCAGTTCGGCGGGGTGCGCCCGGCGACCTTGGCGGCGCTGGAACTCTGGCGGCAGCGCAACCGGCTGGGCGGTCTGGAAATCGCGGACGGACACCGCTGGTGCCAGATTTGCCCGCCGGAGGTCCACGGACGCGCGCATCCTGAATATTTTGCCCTGGTCAACGGCGCGCGCGATACGGCGTGCCGGGACGGCAAGCATGGCAACCAGCCATGCACCAGCAATCCGGCGGTGGTGCGCCTGACGGCGGAATATGTCATGGCGCAGTTCCGCGCGCGGCCGGAACTGGACGCCTTCAGCATCAGCCTGAACGATGGCATGGGATTTTGCGAATGCCCGGCCTGCCGGGCGCAGGATGAAGCCGCCGGGGCGGCTGACAGAGCGGCCGCCATGGAAAAACTGACCGACGAGTCGGCCGGGGCGGAGTCCGCGGCCGGCGCGCCCGCCGCCATCACGGCGCGGATTTTCCGGTTTGCCAACGCCGTGGCGGAACAGGTGGCGCGGGTTTATCCCGATAAATTGCTGGTGATGCTTGTTTA
>JAXGSX010000076.1:0-13414 GCA_040775225.1 Kiritimatiellia bacterium
ACGCCCGGCAGCAAAGGCCGGGGTGGAATGCAACCTTTCAAAATCGGGTTGTTGTTTCATATTGGAAACAGGGATCAAATCATCGGAGGAACCACCGTTATGAACCAGCGACATGTCACAGCCGGCCTGCTGATGGCGATCATGCTTTTGGCTTGGTCCGGCCAGGCGGACCCGACACCCCCGGCGGAAGCGCTCAAAGCGGCCGCCGATGGGCTTCAGTCGTATTTGAACAAGATTCCGGCGGGCGAAAAGGAATTGTACGGTTTCGACGCCGGCGACGACTTGGGATCGGCATCCCTCGGGAATCCCTTCCTCGTGCAAACGATCACACCTGCCGCGCTGGAACAGTACCGGGCGGGGGTGGCAGTATCCGCGGTAATGACCCCGACCACGATGTGGTATTTCCCGGTGCAGGTGGCCGGCCAATGCCGGGCCATCCTGGTTGTGGACAGAATGGATGGACGCTATCAGGCAGTCTCGCTGGGCTATGCCGGGCTGGCGAAAGAACTCGGGGCATTTGTCCGCCAATGGCCGGCGGCCAAAGGCTACCGACCGGTGCTGATTGCCGTGTTCCAGGCCAGGCAATACCTGGTCACCATTCCCGAAAAAGACGCTTTCAATCTCACCTGCCTGTCTTCCGGTTCCAGCGTTTCCGCCCCGGCTAGAGAAGCCGCGGCGTCCGATGAGAATTATGCTGATCTGGGAACGGCGGAAAGCGTGCTGGGGCAGCTCAAGCCGGTCGTCAGGGACGCGGTCAGGAATTACGAATAACCATCCGGCAGGGAGGGCAAGATCATGAACCTTCGTTATCGCTTGTTGAAATCTGTTGGACTGGCCGGAATCCTGGCGCTGGCGGGCGCAGACGCCTGTCTCGGCGGGGTGCTGAGCGTCCCGTACTACTACCAGAAACAGGACCAGTGGTGCTGGAACGCCAGCTGCCAGATGGTTCTGTCTTACAAGGGCCACCTCTATGCTCAAACGACCATAGCGAACTGGGCGGTGGGAGGTAAGAATATTCCGAATTACCTGTACGGCTCCACGGCGACCGACCAGTTCGGCTGCGATCAGGTGCTGAGATGTTTCGGCGGCGTTTCCAGCACTCCGGTGGGCAGGGCGCTGTCGAAGACCGAACTGACCGCGGAAATCGCCGGTATTCGCCCCGTATTCATACGCTGGGGGTGGGACAGCGGCGGCGGACACATTCTGCTGGCCCGCGGCATCAACAACAATTCGGTGTACATTAACGATCCCTGGTATGCCAACGGGCAGAGCGTACAGGACTACAGCTGGGTCTACAAGGGCGGCGGCCACACTTGGACGCACTCGCTTAAAGTCGCCAACGGCAGCGCCTCCGAGCCTTATTACAAGAAATTCGTCAAGTACTACAACACGGCCATGCAGTATTTCAATTACGGCGGCTACGTGGGCACCGCTTACGGTTATAAATATTATGCTTATGCCGCGTATTACTACCTTTATTACGGCAACCGGAACCTGGCTACATCTTATTACAATTATTACATGAGCGGCTATTATTACTATGCCTACCTCTATTACCTAACCTACGCCACTTCCTACCTGGATTATGCTTATGCCTGTCAATATTATGCGTATTATGCGTGGTACTGGTATACCGCCTACGGCAACAGCAGCGCCGCAAACTACTATTATAACTTGGGGATGGAATGGGCGTATTACTACTATTACCTCTGGCTGTATGGAGGCAATGCCTGAAAGGCAATCATGCCCCAGAACTCCCCCTTGCGCATCTGCCTGCTTACGGGCAATTTCCATCCGGTGGTGGGCGGCGGCGAAAAGCACGCGCGTTCCCTGGCCCGGGAACTGATCCGGCAGGGCGCTGAGGTTACGGTATTGACCCGGCGGAGCAGACGCGCCCTGCCGGCCCGGGAAACGGTCATGGGGATTCCGGTGGTCCGCGTCGGCCCGCCTGGATTGCCGCGGCTGGGCAAGTACCTGATGCTGCCGGCTGTCCTGCGGCATTTGCGCCGGGAACGCGCCCAATACGATATCATCTACGTCTGCGGCCTGCGCGTGCTGGGCCTGGCCGGCATCCTGGCAGCCGAGCAACTGGGCCTGAAATGCGTCTTGCGCGCCGAGGCGCTGGGTGAATTGTCGGGGGATTTCATCTGGCGGTGCCATCCCGGCGCGCCGGTTAATCCCTTGCGCCAACGGCTGTTCCAGCCGCTGATTCGACGGCGTAACCGCCGTTTGCTGGCCGGGGCGTCGGCCTTCGTCAGCATCAGCGCGCCGGTCCGCGAAGAATTCCTGGCCTGCGGCGTGCCGCCGGCGCGGATACATGACATCCCCAACGGCATTGACCCGGAAGAATTCCCTGCGGCGGACCCCGCCCGGCGTTTGGAATTGCGGTCGCAACTGGGATTGCCGGCCGGCCGCATCATCTGCGCCTACTCCGGCAAACTCAACCGCGGCAAGGGCCTGCAGTTTCTCGTCAACCTCTGGCGGGAACTTGCCGCCGAGCGCCCGCAACTCCACCTGCTGCTGATAGGCGGCGGCGGAGGCCAGGCCATTTCATGCGAGGCGGAGTTGCGCGGGATGATCCGCGCGGGCGGGCTGGCGGACAAGATCACCATCACCGGTTACACTGAAAAAGTTCCCGCTTACCTCCGCGCCGCGGATTACTTCCTTTTCCCTTCCGAAAGCGAAACCCTGGGCCTGGCGCTGTTGGAAGCGCTGGCGTGCGAACTGCCGGCGGTCGCCTCGCGCATTCCCGGCATTGCCGATTTCATGCGGGACGGAGTCAACGGCCGGCTGGCGGCGCCAAACGACAGGGAAGCATGGCGGGCGGCCATCGGCGGATTGCTGGACAACCCGGCCGGCGCGCGCGCACTGGGCCGTGCCGGGCGGCAAACCGTCCTGGATCGCTACGGCATTGCAACCGACGCCGCGCGGCACCTGGAATTGTTCCGCCAATGTTGAGCAGGCGGTTCAATACAGCGAAATCACCGTGCCGGCATTGACAAAATACTCATAGGCACCGCGATCCACCGTTCCAAACATGACCCGCGGATTGCCTTCCAAATCCAGCGCATCATCCATCCACGGCTGGTTGCTGCCGGAATTGATGCACGGCGATCCGCGCAGGAGCCGGAAATCGCCGGCATTAAAATCCACGAATTGCGGGTCATTGGTGAAATTGCTGCCGCTGTCATAAATTATGCCCTCCCCGCAGCTGAAAGCAGGTTTGGGGTTGTTGTCCACCAGGTTATTGCCCCAGGAAATGCAGTTCACGGTTTCGACGCCATCCTTGATGCCGCCGCCGGACGACCCCGCGTAATTACTGACAATGGTGCAATTGTATAAAGATGATTGCCCGGCGCCGCCAGTCTGGTTGGACGCCCAATTCTGTAAGATCAGGCAATTATACAAAGTCGCATAACCGGCGCCGCCCATGGAAGCCAGGGTGTAATTGCCGCGCAAAACGCTGTTGGATACCAGGCAACTGCGCACACCGCCTTGTCCACCTCTGCTGAAGTTGTTGACCACGGTGCAGTTGTACAGATTGCATTGCATGGCGCCGCCGGCCAGGTTGGCGGTGTTGTTGGTTAAAACACAGTTATACATGGTTACGCCCTGCGCCGCGCCGCCCAAACTGTATGCATTGTTGCCGGCGAAGACGCAATTTGAAATCATCGGCGACCTGACGGTGAGATCACCGCAATACACCCCGCCGCCACTACCATACTCGCCCGATTCCGCATGGGTTGCGCCGCCGGACAGGGTAAACCCGATCAGCCGGGAACTGGCATACATGTAAACACAGCGCGCCGCATCCGTCCCGTTGGTGTTCCCATCCGACGACCAGGCGCCTTCAATGATCGTTTCTTCCGGCCCAAGCAGACTGCGTACAGTCACGTACGACTTGATAACCACCCGGTTGGTCGGGCTGCCGGTAACGCGGATGCCGCCGGTATTGTACACGCCATTGCTCACCAGGACCGTGTCATTTGACACGGCCGCAGTGTAAGCAATCATGATGCTATTGGTGGCGTTTTCCCAACTGGTTCCATCGCCTGCCCCATTGGTGGCCACATACCAGGTGGCCGCTTGCCCGTCCGCCGGCCAACCGCACCAGATCAGCGCCGCAATCAGGCCCTGTAACAGTCCCGCAATAAATTTGCATTGAAAACACATGGTGTGATCTCCTCCGTCATGGCGGCTGATTTGATTTTATGAACCCGAGTTGCTTTCAAAGCCAGTTTTTGCAAGCAGGATACAATAGCCATCAGCTATAAATCACGCAAATATCATACTAATTCCTGTTTTGATAGCAACGAAAAACATTGCGCTTCCGGCTTGACATCAAAACGCGCTCCGCCTAACCTGATAAATCATGGCCGCTTCAATTGCCGATCAAGATGTTGCTGGAAGAAACCCTCCATGCGATTTACCGCCATAGATTTCGAGACCGCCAATGGCGACCGGTCGTCCATCTGCGCCGTTGGCCTGGCGATGGTTGAAAACGGCCGGGTAGTCGGCCGGACGAGCCAGTTGATCCGGCCTGAACCGCTGCGTTTTGATCCGATCAATATTTCCATCCACGGGATCACCCCGCAGGATGTCGCCGGCGCCCCCACTTTCGCCGAGTACTGGCCGCGGCTCTGGCCGCAAATCCGCGGACCGCTGGCCGCGCATAATGCCGCCTTCGATGTCAGCTGCCTCCGCCATGCGCTCGACCGGTGTGGCGCGCCGTATCCGGAGACGGATTACTACTGCACGCTGGTATTGTCGCGGCTCGCATGGCCGCGGCATGGCAGTCATGCCCTCAACCACATCGCGCAGTCGCTGGGAATTGCTTTCCGGCATCACGACGCGGAAGAAGACGCTTTTGCCTGCGCCATGGTGCTGCTGGCCGCCTGCCGCCAATTCAACGCCGCCGCGCTCGACGAGCTATGCGGCGCGGCCGGCCTGCGGAAGGGCAAACTGTTCAACGGCGGGTATTGCCCTTGCGGCGGAACGTGCGCCCCGCGCCGCAATTATAGCCGTGGACCGTATTAGCGCGCCGGTTTTACCGGATGCCGCACGCCGTGCGGCTACTACAGCCCGTCATGTCCGCCCGTGCTGCTGTCAATCTGCGTAAATCTGTGTAATCTGCGGATCCGTCATCCCCGCCCGCGCGCCGGCGTCACTTCCATGACACCCAGGATATTGACGCCATACTGCCCGCGATCGTCTGTCCACCAGGGAGCATCGCGGTTGGCCAGGCGCATGGTATAACGCGGGTCCAAGCGCAAACCGGCAGCGGCGTCCGGCAGCCACAGCCCCCATTGATACCAGCCGGGCCGGACGGACGCGGGCAAGCCGGCTTTCAACAGGAGTCGGTGCGTCAACGGGCGATACGTTTCATCGCGCGGCTCGAACGGCTGCCAGCGCCGCGGATCGGCGCCGGGGATGGGCAGGGCGTGCACATTACCCACAGCATCCACCAGCGCAAGGAATACCGGGCGCGGGTTATGCGGCACGCTGAACCCGCGGTTGATGAGGTCCAACTCCACGCGCAAAAGCTCATCCCGGCGCAGGACGGCCGGGCCGGCGGCGCGTTGCAATTCAAAACGGTACCCCAGGTGATCAGTGATGTATTCAAACACGGTGCGCGGCATTTCCCCGCCCAGCGCGTCCTGGAAATAGCCGTCCGAGCATGGCAAACGCTGCTCGCGCACATATTCGGCGGTCAGCGGGTCGAGCATCCAGGCATCAATTGAATACCGGCCGCCCACCCGGCCGGAATACGAGTGCCAGAGGCTGAAGGTTCCATAGTGGTGCAGGCGCATGCGCGCGATAGCGCGCCGGCCGTCCGCCTGTCCGCGTTCGTCGTGCCAGTACAATTCGCCGTCCACCGCCACATACGGCGCCTCGCGGGTCAGGTAATCGAATTCCGGATTGCCGGGGTTGGCATAAAACGGCGGCTCCGGCCAGGTGCCGCCGCAGGTGTGGGCGGCCAGGAAGCCGTCGTTGTTGTGCCCGATGCGGGCGCAGGCCGCGGCGGTATGCGCCGTGGCCGCGGTCACCTCGCGGAAAGCGCCGAAGGACGAATGCGCCAGAGCCCAGCGCTTGTACTTCGGCACGCGCACCTGGGTCATGCGGTCCGCCGGCAGCGCCTCGAGGATTTTCGCCATGACGATGCCCAGGTTGTCATGATTCTTTTCCAGGCCGCGCGCGGAGGAATGCCACTCACCGAACGCCCCGATGAACCCGGCCTGCATCACGTAGATGATGTCAGCATTGGCGCGGATTACCGGCGCCAGTTGATCCAGGTGGCGCAAAATGTCCTGCAACGTCGGGCCGCGCGTCATTTTGCCGGATTTTTCATAGGCAAAGCGCAGCAAAGTCTTGAATCCGCGCGCGCGCAGCCGGCTCAAGCTCTGCTGCAGCAGGGCCAGTTTGGCCGTGGAGATTTTCCGGCCGATGAATTCATCCAGGTAACAATAGGTCTGGATCACCTTCATCCCGAAAGCCGTGTAGCGCCGGGCATCCAGTTCCCACCAGTGGTCGTTAAAGCCGGGATGAATCCGCCCTTCCAGGTGATGGGCATGGCCATGCACGCCCGTGTCGCGCAGCGAGCCCGGCGGCTCGGCGATCAGTGTTTCCAAGCGCCACCCGCGCTCGGGATTGGGCAAGCCGTTCCTGCCCCCAGGATCGCACGGCCGGATGCCATGATACGAATTCGTTTGAATTTTCATTGTTGATACTCCAGCAGGATCATATCATGCACCTCGAAATCGCGCGCGGTAAACACCAGGGCATTGCCCGCCCGGCGGTAATGAACGATCCGCGCATCATCCGGATAACTGATTTTGACCGTCCCGCCGGACGGCAGGATGTCCGCGCCGATGGCCAGGCCGACGCCCCGCACCCGCGCCAGGCCGGGGTCAAGGTTCAGCAGGTGGATCAGCCACCGGCGCTGTTCCGGCTGCCGGCGCACGGTGATTTCCAAGTCCTTCGGGCAGGCTGACGCCGTTACCGGCAACTGCGCGCCGCGATCCCGCAGACCGCCCTGCACCATCGCCGCCAGCAGCTCGCGCACCCCCGGCCAGAAATCCTTGAAGTTGGCCTGCATTTCCCAGCCGGAGGCCACATGGCACAGGCCAGGATAGATCGGCGTCCAGAAGTAACAAAGGCCATCTCCGAACCGGTTGACCGTCAACGCCAAGTCGCCGCCGGCAAACCGCGCCGCCGTCTGCGCGGTGTTGGTTCGCACGCGGTCATATCCCAGCGGCAAGTCGTATTCACAGGCCAGTCCCTTGCCGGCCCCCGCGAGGAAGGCGTCATCTTCCACGCGGTACACCCCGATGGATTTGACCGGTTTAATGTCGCGCAACACGTGCCATCGGAAGTTATCCGGGAGCAATTCACCATCCGCCGCCGGGAAAGGCGGCCGGCCGGCATCCCAGCACCAGGTGTCGTTTTCCGCCGGGTCAACCTGGGCGGCATGCCCGGCGTAATCCAGCCCGAAAACGTCGCTTAAAGCATAGTTTTTCTGAACTTCCCCCCATTGATTGAAGAGTGAGGCGGACCCGCCGGTTATCAAAATCCCGCCGGCCGCCACCCACTGCCGGATAAGGTCCGCTTCCGACCGCGCCAGGATTTTAGCGTCCAGCAACAGCAGCACCCGGTATCGCCGCAGTTTTGCGGGGGTCATGGTTTCCGCCCAGATGGCGTCGCAGGGAATCTGCGACTGCTGCAGGGCCGACCACAAGCCTGACAGGTGCTGGTAATACCGGCGGGACTGCGAGACGCGTTCCCCGAACACCTTGGAATACAAGATGAGCTTGGTGCGTTCGCTGGCCACCAGGGCGACATTGGCGGCGGAGGCCGGCACGGCCAGGTATTCCCTGAGCTTTTGGGCCTTCCCGAAAATCGTATCGGCTTTTTCCCAGCGCCGGGCATCCCAGTTCCAGAGGGCGGACTCGCCGGCCTGCGCGAAGATTTGTTCGAGTGAAAAATTGTAAAAACATTCGCCATGCATCAGGTGCTGAGCAAAGCCGCGCGCGGCATGCTCCGGCGAAGGCGAGTACATATTGTAAAATTCGCACAGCACCGGCCGCGCCTCGCCATCCTTGTTCAATTCCATCATGAAGGCATTATCCGTGCCGAACGACTGGTATGTTTCCGGCCCGTGGGCGTCAATGATGCCGCCGGCGCTGCCGGCCACGCCGGGATAGGTGCAGCGCACGCCGGTCGTATTGTTGAAGGTGAAAGCGCACCCCTTGCGGACACCATGCAGCCATTCCTGGGCTTCGCGCCAATGCTCCAGGAGCATCCCGCCGGCCAGTTCGAGAAATTCGGCATAAATCCGGCGATTATGAAAATTTTCCGGGAGACGCTCTCCGCGCGGCGGCAGCAGTGGCACAGCGGCATTGGTCACGCCCAGGACGCGGCGATAGCCGGGGCCGTGCTTGTGCTGGAGATAGTTTGTCAGGTCGGTGTTTTCCATCTCTACATTGGGATAATCCTCCTCGGTCCAAAATCCCTGGAAAGCCGGCAAGTCGGCAAATTTGAAAAGGACCAGTTCCGCGCCGGGTTTGTGCAGCGTGCGGTCCTGGGAATTGGCGGCATAGTGTTCCCGGCTGCCGAAGATGTTGCCAACCTGCGGCATGACGTCAATCCAACGCAAACCGTATTCGCCGGCCCGCCGGATCGTTTCCCGGTATTGCTCCGGATCGTCATCCTGTGCCCCCCAGGCGTTATGGATGCCGGTGACTCCGGCCGCGCGCAGCCATGGGAAGGCCGCGGCCGGGTCGCCGGGGAAATTGGCTTTCAGCACGGGGAATGGGCGGCCGGCAAAGAAATTGAAATAGCGCGTCAATCCGTAAAATATTTCGCGGCGGCCAAGAAAATCCGCCTGGCGCACACCGGTTACGGCGCGGCCGCCGGCCTTGATTTCCGCGATCGCCAGTTCGGCATGACCTTGCAGCCCCAGGTACTGGGCCGTGGAGTAAATATTCTTGATGTGGCTGCCCCCGCGGCGCGGCGCGGGGTAGTCCCCGGCATTCTTTGCCCAGTGTTCCAGTTGCGGCAGGGCCCGCTCATCACCGATATGGCCCAGGGCGGCGATGGCGGCCGTCATCAAGCCCCGCTGCCGCGGGTTCTGCCGGTCGTAATCCGTGATGATTTTCAGCAGCGCGGGCACCGCCTCCGCCGCTTTCAGCCAGCCCAGGGCCAGAATGGCGTTTTCACGGACGAAATAATCTTCATCGTCCACGAGCGGCAGCAAGACGCCCGCCGCCGCCGGGTCGCCGATCTGGCCCAGGGCCTGCGCCGCCCGCCGCCGCGCCCATTGATCGGGGCTTTGCGCCGCGCGGCTCAGGGCCGGGACCGCCGCTTGAGCCTGCAGCCAACCCAGCGCCTGGATGGCATGCGTGCGGACTTTTTCATCCGGGTCGTCAATCATCTTGATCAGCGTCTTTTCCGCGCGCCGATCGCCAATCCGGCCCAGTTCCAGCGCCGCTTGCCGCCGCCGGGCGACATCCTCGGCCGCGCAGTCCTTCAACAATCCGGGGACCTGTTCCAGGTCGGCCGCATGTTCCGCCGCGGACTGCGCGGCCCGGGCGGCCGCCGCCGATGGTTCCAGTTCCGCCAGCAAAACATCCGCCCGGTCCAGCAGCGCCTGGAACTGCGCCTGGCCGAACAACCGTGCCTGAATCCCATCGGCATACAATAACGCCGCCACTACGCGCGGCGCGTTATCCATCCAGACGTTGCCGTCCATTGCGGCAATGGCCTGTTCGACAACCTTTTTCTCGTCGGCGGTTTTGCCCGGCGTGTTGGCAATCATCCGCAGCACCTCTTCTTTATGAAAAAATGGATTGTCGGCCGTGAGTTCAGCGCGGGACATGGCGTTGATGGCGTTGATTTTTTCCGCCCGCACTTCCTCGTAATTGCGCTCGAGGGTTGCCCGGGCCAGCTCCAGTTCCTGCCGCATGCCGGCGGCGCGGGCGCGCGCCGCGTCCGGACAATGCGGCCAGGCATAATCCAAACGGGTCAGCCGGGACTGCAAGGCGGCCTCGAGGCGGTTGTTAGCCGCCGGAACGATGCCCGGGCCGTGGTCCGGACCGCGGTCGTTCAGGGTATAGTCATAAATCTTTTCGCGCCGCAGGAATTCCAATTCCGCCGCGCGCCGGGTTTCGGCCATCTCCGCCGGCGTCAGCACCGGGGCGGATGCCAGCCAGGCCAGGCAATTCAGCAGCAAGGTCCGTTCCGGGCCCTGCATGGATTCGGACGCGGCATCGGACCCGATGAAACAACCCAGGGCGATATAGCGTCCACCGTGAATTTCGCCATACACGCCCACGGGCAAACCACTGCTGTCCTCCAGGAACGTCCGCCCCAGCGGCCCAACCTCGACGATCAGGTGATCCCAGGCGGTCAGGTAAAACGGCGCCGCGATCCCGGCGGTCAAAGGGCTGTCGCCGCGGGGGAAAAGGCCCGAACCGTTCACGCGGTTATAGACCGCGCCAATCTGGGGAAAAAGCGGGCGGTTGGCGGTGCGCACGTAACCCGAACGGAATGCGCCGGCCAGGATGCCCTTGCCCTGCGCCACGAAATCAATCATGTTGCGCCGGCCGTGGAATCCGGCAAACTTCAGCGCATTCCAGCCGCCGGGCAGGAAAAGCACATTCAGGCGCTGCAATTTTTCACCAGCCTGCAAATCCCGGCGCTCGATGATTTCAACTTCGTATTGCGCCTCCGCCAGGGTTTTGAGCATGCCATCGGTGATGTGCGACCGGGCATCCTTGAACACCCCCACCCGCTTCAGGTCATCCGCCTTTGCCAGGGCTATGGACCCAATCAACAACATTGCCAGCGCCTGTAAAATGCGGCTTTTCAACATATCGCGCTCCTGGTGATTTATTAAAGGGATCCAGTTCCGGTTTCTCCGGCGCCGGCAGCGTCATAGACATCCTGCATCAAACGGCGGGTGGCTGCCGTGACCGTATCGAGGGTGTTTTCGTAAAAGTCACTCCACTCGACCTCGTACCCGCCGTATTTGAACGCTTTCCTGGTCGGCTGGTATCCCGGCGAATCGTTGCACATGTGCGCCACGAAAACGTACCGCGCGGGCGCCAGTTTTTTGACTTCAAGTTGCGCCTCGACAAAAGGCTCGCCCGGCCAGCCGATGATCGCCAGGCCGCCGATGCGGACGGCCTGCACTTCGTAATCATAATTCGGGTGTAATTTTTTCCGTGCGTCCTGATCCAGCAGCCGGTGCGCATGGATCCATTGCCAGTCAATCCTGGTTTGCCCCGGGTCCAGCCAGATCGGATCGGGATGCGCGGCCACCAGTTTTCGCGCCGCCGCCAGCGCCTCCGCGGGCGCCAGGCGCAACGGGATGGAGAGCACCTTGCTGCCGCAACGCAGCGGGGCGCCGGGCAATTTCTCCAGCCGGGGCAGAATCTTTTCCGTGGTTTCAACCAGGTGTCCGCCTCTTATTTCAAGGGGGCCTTTATGATCGGGATCAAAAGGGTTCCCGTGCAGGATGTTGCCGCAGGCGCCGTTCAACACCAGCGCCACGCAGCCGCCGCCGAAATGTTCCTCAACTTTTCGCGCCCAGTATCCCGGCCAGTCGGCGGAAATCCAGCGCTTGGGATATCCATGGCAGGGATGGCAGGTGTGGTGCAGAATGGCGCATCTCACCCGGCCTTGATAATCTTCCAGGACCGCCGCTCCAACTTCGGGATCAATCGGGCCTTCCCAGCATAAGATGTTGGGGTTATCCGGCCGCGCCTGGTAAATCCCGGTGTCATCGCGGGAAATGTAACGGCGGTTGGTGGCCACCCGGGAGTCATACCCGCGCGCCGCGCGCAGCCGGACCGGCGCCAGCGCTGCCCGCGCCGCCTGCACCGCCGATATAACGCGATCCGTTAAAAATGCTTCGTACCGCGCATCGCCGCCGCCGATCCAGGCCAGGCTTGGCGGAAACTTTCGGAGATAATCCCTGGACAGGATTTCATTGCCCAAGGCCGGCGCGGAATGGGTCTGCGTGGCGTGAATGAGCACCGATCCCCTGGACGTTTGTAAATATTCGGCAATCCGGGCCCGTAATTGATCGGTCCGATCGCGCTGCACCGCGGTCAAGTCCGTGGCAACGATACAGACCGTATGCACACCATCATTGAGGATCAACACCTTCGCATACAGCCGGTCGCGGATTTCCTCGACCGGCCGGTAACGCCCGATATCGCCGGCGATCTGCACCCCCATTTCAGGAGTAATGTCCGCGCTGGCCGCGCCGGCGGCAAGCATTTTTTTATTAGTCACTTGATTCCGTATCTTTTCTTAATATCAAATAATTCAGCACGAAATACGGCCGACCCGACCGGGCGCTTTCCGCGAGATTGGCGATCTTCAACACATTGTTGCGCTGCCATGCCGGCAACAGCGTGGGGAACTCCCGCACCGACCATTGATCGCGCTCGAACGGATTCGGCCCCTTGAAAATGCTTTGGCCGTTCAGGGTGATCTCGATCGGGCAATTATCGCCGGCGCCGCCATCGCGGCCGCAGATCAGCAAGACATACCCGGTTTCCGGCGGGTACGGTTCGATCTCAAAAGCCAGCGACATACACGGCGCGCGCGATTGCGCGCCGTAAATCCAGGTTGCCAGCCGCTGGAAAATCTGCTGGGGCTTGCGGCCGCCGGTAAAGTCATAGGCGGTAAAAATCCGGTCCGTCTGCTCCTGGAAACCTGCCTCCTCCCGCGCCAGTTTTTCGATCATGGCGCCCTGGCCGGCAAACAAGGCCAGGCTGGGATTTTTCTTGAGACTGTCGCGGAAAATCCGGACAGCCCGCAACTGCCAGGCGAACGACGCCCATTGCCGCGCCGCGGCGGGATGGGTGGAATCGTTTTCGAATTCCGCGCACAGTTTTTCCAGTTCCGCCAGCCGGGTTTCAATGGCCGCGAATTCGCGGGCGGCCGCCGGCGTCTGTTTGAAATCGAACTGGTCGAACCAGGCCAACGCCTCCACGATCCGGCGCACCAGCCCGTAATTTTCCGGGCCCGCCAGTTTGCCCGCGGCGTCCCGTGCGCAGGCTTGCGGATCGTAGCCATCCGGATTCCAGAGCATGGCGCTCCAGAGCATGTCCGGATACAAGCCCAGCGAATTGAAAACCGCGGCGTTGACTTCGAGATAAACGCTCTTGTCGCGGCCGGCGCCCAGCCACCAGCGCAGTTCATCCGTGGGATAAATCCAGCGGTAGGCATGGAAAAAATCCGAGGAATTCTGGAAGAAATAAGGTTTGCGCAGGATCAAGGCCGCGAACCTGGCGGCATCCGCGCTGGTAAACGCGGCGGTCTTGACGCTCGGCCCGGTCCAGGCCAGGTTGATTTCCGGCGGCAATCCCGCGCCCAGCGCCTTCAAATACTCCAGCGGCGATTC
>JAXGSX010000077.1:0-13238 GCA_040775225.1 Kiritimatiellia bacterium
CGCCGCCCGGCGAAATGGACGGCCGGCGGGGAACGCTGAACATGTTGACGCGCTTCCGTGATTTGCGGTGCCGGGCGGAAGAAGCCCTGGCGCAAGGCGCACCGAGCGTGCTGGCCGGTTGGCTGGAGGAAGGCCGGGCGTTCACCCGGGATTTAATTGCCGAGGCGGCCTGCCAGGGCGATGTGTTGTGCCGCGGGCTGGTGGAGGAAATGTTCGGAGTATATGCGGAGATGATCGTCAATTTGAATTATCTCTTTAATCCCGAGGCAATTTTTCTGTGGCCTTGGACGGCGCATTGCCCCGAAATTACTCTCGAAGTTGTGCGTCGGCGCCTGGCGGCTTGCAAATTGGTGAATCCGGATATGCATACGGAAGTCCTGCCGGCCCGGAATGGGCCGGGCGAACTGGCGCGCGGCATGGCAATCTTGCCGCTGAACAGTTTTTTTGAAGAATGAGTAAAGGATCCAATTTCAAAAGTCCCCCGGCGGGTTTACCCCGCCGGAGACCAAGGTTATGCAAAACGCCACATGTTGTGTAAAACAACACTGTATGTTTTGCATAACCTTTCGTTCCTGCCACGCAAGGTGGCAGGGGGCGACTTTTGAAATTAGCTCAATGGAAAGGCAGATAGTATAATGACGAATCGAGATATGCCGGTGGATTTATTGCCGCTCCCGCGGGAGATTGAGCGCGGTTCCGAAAGTTGGCGGGCGCCGGGCGGGTGTTTGAAAGTATCCGTCCGCGGCTTCGGCGCGCCGGATGCCGGCCGTTTGATGCTGGCGGCAGCGGCGCTGGGCGCCGTGGAACAGTGCGATTCGCCGGCGGCCGCTAACCTGGCGCTGGAACTGGATCCCTTGTTGGACCTGCCGGCCGCGGTCCGTCCGGATGCGCTGGACCAGGCCTACCTGCTGGAGATCGGCGCCGGCCAGATCCGGGCGCGGGCGCGCTCACCCCAGGGTCTGTATTATGCGTTACTGACGTTGCGGCAAATGAACCGCGGCGCAGAGATTCCCTGCTGCCGCATCCGGGACTGGCCGGACTTGCCGTTCCGCGGCTTGCACATCACCGGCGCCGGCAATCTGCCGAAATTCGAGGAAATCCTGCGGCTGATTGACCGGCTTGCGTCCTGGAAATACAACGCCCTGGTGTTTGAGTATGACGACCGGTTTACCTTCGAGCGTTATCCGGTGTTGAATCATCCGGCCGCCTTGAGCAAGAACCAGATAAAAACGATGCGGGATTTTGCCGCCGACCGTTACCTGGAAATCATCCCCAGCCTGGACTCGCTCGGGCATGCGCAGGCATACCTGAAACATCCCGAATTCCAGCACCGGGAGGAAGTGCCGGGTAATCCGCAGGAACTCTGCCCGAGCAAGCCCGAAACATTGCGGTTTATCAAGAGCATCTGGGAGGAAGTCCTGGCCGCGCATCCGGGGGCGCGGTACGCTTCGATTACCGGCGATGAAGTCTTTCGCCTGGGCCGATTTTGCCCGGCCTGCGACAAATACGCGCGCGCCGGCAAGCTGTCGGAACTCTACGCGAATTATTACGCCGACCTGGGAAACTGGATTGTGGAGCATGGGGCGCGCCCTGTCATGTGGAGCGACATGATTATCATGCATCCCGAGGAATTGCAGCGGCTGCCGCGGAAGACGGTATTCGCAGACTGGAATTATTCCGGCCACCCGGAAGGCGCGCAGGGGCAGGCCCTGTTTTTGCGCGGGGCCGGGGAATTCCACCCGGGACAGGAAAATCAGATTCCCGAACTGCACCGGCGATTATACGGTAAATATATCGTTGCGTCCGGAGGGCCGGCGTTGTTTGAACCATTCCCTTACCTGAAGTTTTTCCAGGAGCAGGGTTATGATGTGCTGGCTTCGCCCATGGCGAACACGATGGATCAAATCGGTTTTGCCGGCCGGATAGCCAATAACCGCTATTTTTGCCGGGCGGCCGTCAAGGCCGGGGCGCTGGGATTATTGAACACCACCTGGGAAGGTTATTTGCCGGTGCATAGTTCCCTCCACGGCGTGGCGGCTGGCGCCGCCTATGCCTGGCAGGCCGCCGACGGTGACGAGCGCACGCTCTTCGAGCGCTTCGCGCGGATGACGCTCGGGAGGGCAAGTTCGTTGCCGCAAGCCGCCGCCACGGCCGACCGGCTGATGGTGGACGCGCGCGGGTATGCCATTGCGCCCCAGCCGGATGACCAGGCCATTTTGCGCGATACGGCGCTTGACCTGCGCGACCATGCCGCGGCGGCGCCCGATGCGATGGGGGGAATATATGCGGAATTGACCGCCCTGCGCCTGGATATGGCGCGGCGCCTGGCGGCCCTGCAGGAGGCGGGCATTTTGTCAGGGCGGCTGCAAGCGGGATCTGGCGACGACCAGCCGGTGAATATCGCCGGCGGCTTGAACTGGGATGGGGTGATGGTCAAAAGATCGGGAATTTTCAACCTTGAACCCGGCCGGCATCTCATCCATGGGGTGCCGTTCACGATTCCTGACCCGCGCAGAAGCGCTGGCCGGCGCGCCATCCTGGTCGGCGGCCGGGAGTCCCTGGTTGGCCGCGAATACGGGGCGCCGGTTGCCTTGCCCCTGGACTGTGCTTGCGACAGCCTGTATTTCCTGGCGGGCGCCGCCTGGGGCGCGCCGGATACCAGCGTGGGAGTGTTGCGCATGCAATATGCCGATGCCGGCCATGCCGATCTGCCGCTGGTGGTCGGGCGCAATATCTGGAACTGGTCGGCCGGTCCGCGGGCCGGCGGCCGCGGGGTCCTGCTGGACAGCATGCCGGCCTGGGAAGGCGCCAAGGCCATAGATGGCGGCCGCGGCTACCGCATTTTCCTTTATTTGTGCTGGTGGAAAAATCCGCGGCCGGGATCGAAAGTGGCGGCGGTGACACTGCAGCCGCCGGATGCCGGCCAGGGTTTTTCCATGCTTTTCGGGATGACGGCGCGGGAGGCGGGGACCGCGCGCCCGGCGCAGGATGCCGCGGCGCTGAAACGCCGCGCCGCGCAATTACTGGCCGAAATGGAGGCCCTGGAACAGGAAACCGCCGCCTTGATTGAGCGGCACCGCGCGCTTTACACGCGCTTGGAAGCACCCGAAGACGCGGCCAGTCAAATGCAGGCCCTGAAACTAGCGGATATCCAGGATGGGATTGCCGCATTGCGCGGATTCAGGTAAAGGAGTGGGAACGTGAACCATGAAGTTAAAATACTGGTCTGGCTGCTGTGCGGCTTGCTGGCAGCCCGCGTTGCGCGGGCGGAGGAAAGCCCGATGATCCGGAATCCATACGCCGGCCTTGATTGGGACCAAGTGGAATATCTGCATTCGATGTCCCATCAGCATGGCGCTGCCGCGCGCGTGCCGGATTTGTATGTCCGGGGATACCGGCATTTCCCATTGTCGAATTATTATCCTTCCGAACCATTTTATCCGGCGCCGGAGGAATTGACCCAAAAATACCCCGAAGCGGTCTTCGCCCCCAATGCCGAGCAGCACAGTTGCTCCGACCTGGGAATTCATTGGAATGCGCTGGGCAGTTTTTATGCCACCGGCGGCCGGCTGACCGCTAAAATAGGACCCGCCAATGCGCCGTTCGAACACGTGTTTACCGGGACCACGGTTTATAATCCGGACCATGAGCCCTGGCGGAGCATCTATTGGACGGATATTCGTTTTACAGCGCTGGGCGCAGGCGAGCCGGAGGTAAAACTGACGGTGGATGGCGCCCTGGCCGTGGATCGCGCCACCGGACAGCCGCTGCCGGAAAGCCGGATATCCCAGCGAAGCATCCGCAGCCGCGAACCGATCTTGCTCCGCGCGCTGGAGAAAAACGTGCGGGTGCGGCTGGATTTCGATCCGGCCGCCGTGCGGCTGGAACTGTTCAGCCTGGCGCAAGGCGTGCATCGGCCATGGCGGGATGCGTTCCGCGCGGCCCTGGATGGAACCCTGCGGGATGAAAACGGCAAGCCGATAGAAGGGCTGCAGTATGCGGATGGCGGAGGGATCACCATCAATCATCCCGGCCTGCCCGTCGCGGCCTGCCTGCCGCTATTGGATTTCGACCCGCGCGTGCTGGGGATCGAAGTCTGGAACGACCATTACCCGCTGGGCGCACGGCGGGGCGCCGACATGGGGTTCTATGAGTTATGGAATGCCATATTGCGCACCGGCCGCCGCTGTTTCGGTTTCTTCGTCAATGACCACCGGTATTACGGGCGCGGACGCAATGTGTTGCTGGTGCCGCCCATGCAGGACCTGCCGATGGCCGAGCGCGAGCAGAATGCCCTGCGCGCTTACCGCCAGGGCCGGTTTTTCGGATTGGTCAGCGCCGCGGAGCCAAACGCGCCGGCCGCGGTACCCCCGGCGCCGGAGTGCAGCCGTTTCCGCTTCGCGCGGATCGCCGTGCGGCGCGATCAACAGGGGAACCCGTTGGGCCTGGAAGCGGCCATAACGGGCGCCGACTCCGATAAGCGCCCGAATCTGCAAATCAGGTTCGTGACCGACGCCGGTGTGGCGCAAACGGCGGACAGTGTTGCGGACGCTTATTTCGAATTTCCGCGGGATCCGGCCGGCGCGATTGCCTGCAAATATGTCCGGGTGGAAGCGTTTGCCTATCCCAACACGCACAATCGCGGCCAGCCTTTGACGGCAGCGATGTTCACCGGTTTGAATGTCTATGAAATTTCCTGCATCAACGATAACACGGGCTGGGCCGATGCGGGCAAATATCCCCCGGGCACGGTGGACATGATTTTCTCCCAGGCGGTGATGATCGGCGCCGCTCCGCCAGCCGCTGCCGGCCCGGCGACGGAATGAATGTTTTTGATTAGCCACAAGATGCACAAGATTTTCAGATCACGAACAACTGCCGCGCCGACCGGCATCTGCCGGTCTGGCGGATCGGCTGGCGCCCTGATACGCGAATTAATTCGGGTATCCGGGTGTCAGCCGATCCATGTCCGCATAGTGGACAGCGCGGCATTTTTCAACATCCCCTCCCATCTTCTTTGTGGCTTTGCGTCTTTGTGAGAAAATAAAGCGATTTTCTATGGGATGCTACTGAATTAAAAATATAATCGAAATCGGGATCGATGCCGATACCTATTTCGATTTGAGTTGAGGGCAATGCCCGCCTTACGGAAAATGCGTATGCAACATGGTTTGACACTTGAGCGTTTGCCTGAGCGCGCCCAACTGAACGAATGGCTGGCTGCGGCCGGATTGGATGATTCTTTGCCCGTGGTCATATCGGCTTACGATTCCGGGGCGCTTGCCGCGCCCGCCAATTTTGCGGCGCTCCGGACATGTCATCAAAAAGCCTGGCTGGACGGTACGCGCCTGGCGCCGGAGGATTTGGCCGGCTGCACGCTTGACCGCATGCTGCTGGTCAAGATTCTGCTGGCATTGCTGGCGCCCTTGCTGCGTGCCCGGCATCAGGCGTTGGGATTGCCGGAAGCCGTCACGGCGGAAAGCTGCCGGGGACTGGGCCATAGCTCGCGGGTCATGTCGGAATTTCCGGATGCCTTGTGGCGCAGCCTGCACTGGACCGGCAAATATCACCGTGAAATCATGTTCAAAACCGGCCTGTTTGTTTATCTGGTCGAAAAAATGTCGGAAAAATTGCCGGTTTGGGCTTTCCGCTCGCGGGCGACTGGCGCGATCGCGGCGCTGGCGGGCGATGGGGTGCGGGCGGACGAGTCCGGGCTGATCTGCGCCGATGAGGCGCCGCCGGCGTTTGTCACGCGTTTCGAGCGCACCGCGGACACGATCGCCGGCCATCGGGTTGATCCCAACGGGCGCATTACGCGGGAATGCTTGACCCTGCCCGACGCTGATTGGGAGACCATCCTGGGGCCGGGCATGGTGTCGGCGGGGATTCATATTCCGCCCGGCCGGCCCATGTGTCCCGCCGACTGCGCCGCCTCGCTGCGGGCGGCGGCCGATGTCATCCGGGATTGTCTGGGGCATCTGGGAATAAAATGTTTTACCTGCTTCTCCTGGATTTTGAACCCGGACTGGCTGGAACTCCTGCCGGATTCAAATATGGCGCAATTCATGCGCGAGGTTTACCTTTTCCCAATCAAATCGCCGCCGACCGCCGGCATTGATTTCGTGTTCCGCCAGCCGGCGGGGGACTTGGATTTGCAGACCGCGCCGCGCAAGAGCCGGTTGCAGCGGATCATGCTGGAACACCTGGAGCAAAAGAAGCCGCTGCATGCCGGCGGCATGTTCCTGCCGCTGGCTGGCAAAGGGAGATAATATTATGACGCGCACCCATCAATTCGAGGAAATGCGGCCGCGGGAATTCCGCGCGGAATTCGAACGCGCGCCGGTGATCTACTGTCCATTCGGCGGCGTGGAGTACCACGGGACGCATCAATCCATGGCGATTGATTTCAGCAAGGGCCATGTCATCTGCCGGCGCGCCGCCGCCATCTCCGGCGGGGTTGTCCATCCGACCATTCCGATTGTGCCGGCTGGCAGTCCGCCGTCGAAAACCCTGGAGGAGTTAAAAACGTTCGATTTTCAGGCATACCCCGGCGTGTTCGGCGGCCGGGATTTATGTTGGAACATTATTGCCGGGTTGACGGAATATTTCGCCGAGTGCCTGAAATTCAAATTGTGCGTCCTGTTTGGCGCGCATGGTCCGGCTGTCCACATGCTGAAGGCGTTCTCCGGGGAACGCGGCGGCAAGGTTGGCGGCATGCGCCTGCTGGCGGCCGGCACAGGCGATTACATCAAGGACGAGCTTTTGAAGGCCAAGGAGAAATACGGATTGAAGAATTCCGGCACGCACGGCGGATTATGGGAGACTTCCATCAACATAGCCATTGATCCGGTCGGAGTGGATTTGTCGGAATTGGACAAGCCCTTTGACGGGTTTTACGACATGAAGTCCGAGGTGGTGGCGGAAAACCGGCACGCCACGGCGGAGTTCGGCGAATTTTTGATTAATACCGGCGCGAAACGTCTGGCGGAAGACGTGCGCAAGATGCTGGTGGAATCGGCAGTGTAATGTAACAACGGAGATTGGCTATGAGAGGCATGGTAGAATTGTCGGCGGCGTTGGTTCCATTATGCGTATTTTCAGCCGCGGCCGCGCCCATCAACGTGGGTATCCTGAAATTCGGCGAAAAGCCCAACTATGCCGACGGCATCTGCGCGGCCCTGGCGCAGCAGCCCCGTGAATATGCGCCGGAAGTGATCCAGGATGCCGCCCCGGAGCTGCTGGCCAAATACCAGGCGCTGATCTGGCCGCAGATGCCGCTGGGCGTGGTTAAAGAAACACCTGCCTACCAGGCCTATGAACGCTGGTTCCCCATCGTCAAGCATTGGGTTGAAAACGGCGGCGGATTAATGGTGACGCATGACGCTGTCGGTTACAAGAGTCATGCGCCGATGTTTCCGGAAATAGCGAAAGGCGTTTACCATGACGTCATCAGCCGCGATCCGTTTACCGCTGAACTGGTTGTTTCCCGCGCCCGGCCTTTTACGCCGTCCCTGCGCCGGGGCGACCGGGTACCCCTGAGTTATTTCGATTATGTCGTTTCCGAGCCGGGGCCGGCCGGACGCATTCTGGCGCGGGGCGTTGAAAAGACCGGCGACAGCGCCAAGAGTTCCGGCGCGGTGGTGGTTTACGGGCCGGCCGGCAAGGGGCGTTACATCGCCAATGGCTCGCTGCCCGGCTTGCTGGCCGACGGTTCCGTGGTCCCGCCATCCGGCGCGGAAAAAATGCTTTTGATGGATTGCGTCCGATACCTTGCCGGATTGCTTGACGATCCGGCGCCGGCGAGCGAAGATATTGGCGCGGAATACGACCTGGGCGGCAAGCAGGCTAATTTGCTTTTTAACGGCGGATTTGAAAAAATTGATTCGAACGGCAAGCCGCCCGAGATAACTATTCACAATGCCGGTACGATGCTGCCGGATTTTGCATTATCCACGAACGACTGCCATGCCGGTCAATATTGCGGGCGCCTGGCAGTTGGAGAATTCCGGTCCGCCAAAAAAGGCGTCGGGAAAGGCACCGTGGGCGTCATCTTCAGCGATGCGCTGCATGGCGCATACGGTGTGGAGGGCCAGGTAATACCCGCGGCCGGCAACGAGTATGAATTTTCCGTGTGGATTCGGGGCGATGCCGGCAATGCGCGCCAGCCTGACGTACGCGTTCTGGTTTACGTCTGGAATCTCGATGAAACCGGCGGCAAGCTCAAACGCGAGACCTTCGTCCCGAAAAACGAGACCATTACCGCCGGGACCGCGTGGCAAAAACACACCGTCCGGTTTTTCCTGGAGGGCTATACGCGGATGGCGCCAATGGTTTCCATGACCGGTACGGAAACCAACATTCCGCGCAAGACCCTCACCGGCGCGTTGCGGGCGCCGACGGATTTGCCGGCCGGCACGGCGATCTACCTGGATGATGCCGTCCTGATGTGCCTGGGCCGGGTGGATCATTCCGGGCTGAGTGTGGAGCAGGTGCGCGCCCTCGGCGAAAAACATGTCAAGGCTGATTGGCAGGATGTCAAGGGACTGGCCGTCCCGTCGCTGGACAAAGTCATGCTCGGCGACTCGGTGGAGGCGCCCGCGGCATACCTGGAGCTTGCGGATTACAAGCCCTGGCCTGGAAATTGGAAGATCACCGACCTGGCCGGCGCCTGGAAGATCAGGAAATTGCCGGGCACGGAAAACAATCCGGCGGATGACGAGGGAACGCAAAAGGAATTCTGGCGGCCCGATTTTGACGACTCCGCCTGGCCGGAACGATCCGTCCCCGGCACATGGATCACGGAAGAAAAGCTGTTGCCTCCTCTGGCGCAGGAATATGTGTACGATAGTCGGCTGAAAGGCCAGAATTTTTACGGCGTGGGCTGGTATCGCACGCGCTTTGATTTGCCGGAAAAATCCTCGGACAAACGCCTGTTTCTGCATTTCGACCGGGTGCATTACGAAGCTGCCGTGTGGTTGAACGGCGTGAAACTGGGCGTAGACCGCGCCGGCAACAGCCCGTTCGAGTTTGATGTGACCGATGCCGTCCGCACGGGCCAGAACTCCCTGGCGGTGCGCGTCTGGCGGTCCGGGGAGCGTGAAAAATACATCATCTCCGACCGCAATTACGGCGGCATTATCGGGGATGTGCTCTTGATTGAACGGCCGGAAATTTATGCCAGGGCCTTGTTGATTGATCCCAAGCTGGCCCGCTCGGAAATCGAGGTGCGGGCGGAACTGGCCAACCTGTCCGTCCGGCCGCAAACGGCGGATTTGAAGGTGGAGCTTGTCCCGTATGGCGGCAACCGTGCGATCCTGGAGGCGCTGGGCTTTTCCCCGCCCGATGCATCCGCGCCGCAAACAGCGGATGGCGGACGCCATGAGCTTGCGCCGGGGACCAACGCCATCAGCCTGAAAATCAGCATGGAGCGTCCGGTCCCGTGGTCGCCCGCTTGCCCGTTCCTCTACGAATTGGTTTTATCCGCCAATGGCCGGGAAGCCGGACGGGAACGGTTCGGCTACCGCGAAGTGGGAACGCAGTCCAATCGCTACTTGCTGAATGGCAAGGGGTTTTATCCGAAGGGAATCATTTTTGATATGCCGTCGCCGGCGCCCGGCATCTGGCGCAATCATGCCAACCTGTTGCGGCGCGTGCTGGCGGCGCATAAGATGTGGGGCGTCAACATGATTTTCATCCAGGGCGAGCAGATTTTCGCCCCGCGCAATCTTTACGACATCTGCGATGAACTGGGCATTCTGATCAACGAATGGCAGGGCGCCACGGCGCAGAAATTGATCAAGACCAGCGTGCTGTTTGACGACGACAATACAGCCCGGCGTATCCGGTATATTTATAACCATCCTTCGTTTGCCGTTTATACCATCGGCAACGAATCGCGCCAGAAGGAATTTATCGAGCCAATCAATCATGTTTACGATCTGGTGAAGCAAATTGACGGACAGCAACGCCCGGTGTGCGCGGTGTCCGGCGGCGCGCCGCAGGTGCTGCGGTTCAAGGAGGATGTGGTGGACATCCATGCCTATCCCGGCAGCATTTACGGACATCCGCTGGATATGCGGGAAATATTCGAAAACGCCAACCGCGAGGTATGGGCCGCTCACGGGCAAATGCTGCCGGTGGGCAACTGGGAGATGGGCGGCGCAAAGATATCGATGGTCGGGAGCGAGTATGCCAAGGGCCGGCAGTTATTCAGCGCCCCGGCCCTGGACAAGGAAGCGTTGATCCAGCACATTACCCAGGCGGACCCGGGATACCACATGCCGCTGGGTTTTCGCTGGGCGATGCTTTACGGGTTGCGCCGGCATTTTGTGGAAGCGCCGGCGAAGTTGGCCTCGGATCCGGAGTTTGATGTTTTGCGCCGGGATAATCCCGGCGACCTGGCCCGGCGCGAAAGTTTCTGGGCCGCCAAGTATTACGTGGAATGGGCCGCGAAGAACGTGCTGGAAGAGTGCCGCCGGCTCGGCGAACTGATGCGCGGCGGATTCGGCATCAACATGGGGCGGTTTTATGCCCTGTTTTATCTGCGGGATCAGGATGGGAAAATATCGGTCAAATCCGGATTGCCCTGGTTTGAAATCTGGAATCTGCCCGGTGGCTCGTTGGCGGCCTCGGAATTGTATTCGACTTACAAGCGCGCGTTCAAAGACGAATTCATCTGCGCCGATGTGTTCGCCAGGAACTGCTTTGCCGGGCGCCCGCTGGCGCTGACGGTCTATGCCGTTAACGACACCCAGGCCGATGCCGAAGGTTGGCAGGCGCGGGTGGTCATTCTGGATCAGGACGGTAAAGCCGTGGCCGACAAAATTTCGCCGGCCGGCAAGGTTAAGGCCATGACGCGCAATTTGTTGCCGTTCGAAATGAAGATTCCCGCGGATTGGCCGACCGGCTTTTATGACGTCCAGATGTATCTGATGCGAAATTCTGGAGGGTCGGCGTCCACACCGGCCGTCATATCCGACAATCATTACGAGTTTTTCGTGATGAATGCGCGCGACCTGCAGGACAAGCTTGACGCCGGCGGCCGCCGGGTGGCGCTGTTTGATGTTTCCAACCAGAAAATCACCACGGGCGGGATTTTGGAGGGGTTGGGTGTGAAATTCGAGCGTATCGAAACTTTCGATCGCCTGGCCGATTACGACGTCCTGATCATCGGCGCGGAAAGCCATGATGGCGCGGTGGTGGCCGCGGGCGAAAAGATCAACGAATGGTTGAAACAAGGCGGCCGGCTGCTGCAATTCGAGCAGTATTTCCCAAATACTTTGAGCTGGCTGCCGCAGATGTCCATCATCAAGCGCCTGGGCGGGAATGTCGGCAGTATCATCGCCCCGGATCATCCGGTCTTTGCCGGAATCAACGCCTCGGCCAACTGGGATACATGGAATGGAAGGCTGGAGCGCACTTCGCGCGGCGGGAAACAGGGCGGAATCTTCTCCGCCTTGATCAGCCCGATCAACAAGACCGCGCTGGCGCTCGGCTGCCAGGACACGCCGCGGGCGACGGATGCGGCCGTCCAGATGCTGGTGTCCGATGTCAAGGTCGGGCAGGGACAGGCGCTGGTATCGCAGGCGGCGGCGACTTTCCGTTACGATTCCGACAGCGTGGCGACCAAATTCATTCAAAACTGCATAAAATATATTCTCTCCGACGAAACCGGGTTCGCCGAGCCGCTGAGCGGACTGAACATTCTCAATGTGGATTCCCGGCGGTGCGGATATATTGACCTGGCCGCTGTCGCCAAACAGCGGGTGGAGGTTGACCAGTCCTGGCTGGATGCATTGCGGCAGGGTTTGAAGAGTTGCGGCGGCTTGCGCTTTATGCTGGCGGACCCGCGGGCGGCGCTGTTGACCGGCGGCATGGAATTCAAGCTTCCCGATGCCATGCAATACATGGATCCGGAATGGGAAGCACAGAAGCAGGCCACGGATCACGATCAGGGGGCCTTGCTGAAAAACCGGGTGGACACGCTGTTTATCATGGCCGCCTTGCCGGGGCCGGCGCCGGATGGCGCGCCGGCAGCCAGATTAAAGCTGGTTTTCCAGGACGGCGCGGAGGAAGTCCGGGAATTGATTGTCGGACGCGATATCGCGCCGGTCGGCCGGAACTCTGACCTGGAAAATGCCAAATATATCGGCCACGGGTTTTACGTGACGCAATGGCCTTCCCCGCGTTCCGATGCGACGGTAGTAAAACTGACGGTTGAGCCGCTGGCGGAGGGCGGCCTGCTCCTGGGCGGGATCACCGCCACCCTGGCGCGCGAAAAAGTGCATGGATTGTGAGTGATGGAGGATATGCGTTTAGCTGCCGGAACTGCTTCGGTAGAAGCCGGCCCAGCCGGGACGGGTGTGATGTGCGGTTATCTGCGGCACGGCTGTGTCATTCTCGGAAAAGAAGGCTCGGCAGGGACGCCTCGCCCTACCATTTTGGCAATATCTGCCTGAGGTGGGGCGAACCGTCCCTGGTGAGCCGCAAGCATGACGCAGCCGTGTTGTTTGCGGCTGACAATAGCGGCACAATATGGACTTTTGAAAGCAACTCTGTTACTGTGAAAGAGGGGCAAAGGGGCAAAGGGGCAAAGCCGGTAAAAGGCAAGGTGTTGTAAGAGGTTCAAGGAGTGATGGAAGTTAAGGGGTTCAGCGGTTGATGGAAGTTAAGGGATAAGCCAACCTCCAACCTCAAGCAACCGTTGAACCTGATTCAACCTCTTTTTACATAACCTTGCTCACTGGCGGGACGAGCCCGCCGAGGGGACTGTGATCGGCATTATTTGTCAGACTTTTGAAATGGGGCCAGAGGTGTAGCATGAGCGCGAAATACGATTTGGATTCCATTATTAATAATTTTTTCACCTGTAACAAGGCGGAAGTGCTGGGCATCCTGGGCGAGTATCTCAACACCATGGAGGCCGAGGAAAAACTAGCCGTGCCGGATATCATGTCGCGCAACTACGAGACTGCGCAAAACAATCCGGAAATCCACACCCTGCCGGGTAATCTGAAGGATGCCCGCGACGCGGTCTTCCCTTATTTCTGGGGCACTGACGGCTGGTATTCCAGACTGCATCTGGAAAATGTCAAAGGCCCGGCCAATTACGCCTCGTTGATTGGCGCCATGGCCTGTCTGTTGAAAAACCCCAACCTGTGCGTGGATACCTATAGCCAGCGTTCCAACGAGTTGGAGGTGAAGGCCATCACCACCTTGGCCAACCTGGTCTTTTATCA